>JAEZEU010000113.1 GCA_023432885.1 Pseudomonadota bacterium
CCGCGTAATTGCGCCCGCCGACCATGGCACGGACCGCACCATTGGGCGTCATTGCGCCCAACGCACCCTGCGTGACATTGAACTTCACGCTCTTGGCAGCGAGCTCGTCGATGATGGCGGCTTCCGCCACACTCTGCAGTTTCGGATCGATGGTGGTCTCGACGACGATGCTCTGGTCGATCTGCCCGACCAGATCGTCCAGCACTTCTCCGATCCAGTCGGCGACATAGTTGACCGTGCCGGCGCCGGCAGGCTTCACATTGTAGGAGGGATGGCCGATCGAGGCCTGCGCCTGCGCCGCCGTGATGAATTTGGCGTCCGCCATCGCGGCGAGCACGATCTGGGCGCGCTGCTCGGCGCCTTCGGGGTTGCGGTTCGGCGCCAGGCGCGACGGCGACTTGACGAGGCCGGCCAGCATTGCGGCTTCCGCGAGCGTTACGTTCCTCGCCGACTTGCCAAAATACTTCTGTGCAGCCGCCTCCACGCCATAGGCGCCGGAGCCGAAATAGACCCGGTTAAGGTAGAGCTCGAGGATCTGGTTCTTGGAGTGCTTGCGCTCCAGCCATAGCGCCAGCTCCACCTCCTGCAGCTTGCGCGTAATGGTGCGTTCCTGGGTGAGGAACAGGTTCTTGGCGAGCTGCTGCGTCAGCGTCGAGCCGCCCTGCGACACACCGCGATGCAGGAGGTTGGCCACGGCTGCTCGCGCAATGCCGATGGGGTCGACGCCGTAATGCGAATAAAAACGGCGATCCTCGATGGCGATGAAAGCCTTCGGCAAGTAAGGCGGCAGATCCTTCAGCGAGACATTGGTGCCGGCCATTTCGCCGCGCGTCGCCAGCACGCTGCCGTCGAGGCCCACGATCTGGATGGTCGGTGGACGTTTGGGGATTTCCAGCGACTGGATCGCCGGCAGATGAGCGCCGACCCAGATCACGACACCGATGACCATGATCACCGCCCAGAGCGACAGCACTGCGCCCCAGTAGACCAGGCGTCCGATGCGGAAGCGCCTTGGCGATTTCGCGCGTCGTTTGGCTCCGCTCTTGCTCACGCGAGATTTGCGCTGCGGAGCCGCGGTCGGGGCGTCGTCATGGTCATCCGCCTTGCGCTTGGCGGACTTCTTCGGCTTCTGTTCGGCATCGGGAATGCGATCCCTGGGGTCGAGGCGCAAATCGGCCATCGCGGCCGCAAGCCCAAATCGCGGCTCTTTTCTTACGCCGCTCTTTTTTCGTCCCCACGCCATACGCCAACGCCGTCCACACCGGGTCCTGTTCGCACGCTACGATGCGTACTTTAAGGGCCGGTTAGCGAGAGGTTAATGCGCCATTAGGAGCTGAGGCGGGCTGTGCTAGAACGCCTTGGAATGGAAGGGAGAACGGCATGGGCCACATCGATCCGACGAAGGAAGTATTCGCGCAGTTCCGCGACAACAATCGCGAAGGCCCGATCCATATGCTCAACCTGGTGCGGCTGCGCGCGCAGGCCGCCTATCCGGACGGACGCAAGGCAACCGGGGCAGAGGCTTATGCGGCATACGGTCGCGAGAGCGCGCCGGTGTTCGCCCGGCTCGGGGGGCGGATCGTCTGGCAGGGCAAATTCGAGCTGATGCTGATCGGCCCTGCGGAGGAACGGTGGGACCATTGCTTTATCGCGGAATATCCTTCCGTTGCCGCCTTCGTCGAGATGATCCGCGATCCAGTCTATCGCGAGGCAGTGAAGCATCGCCAGGCGGCGGTGGAGGATTCCCGGCTGATCCGCCACGCGGTGCTGCCGGTCGGGAAGACGTTTGGGGAGATACCGAAGTAGCGGCACGGTCTTGCTGCGTGATGACGGGCTTGATCTGCCTGTCCACGTGCTCCCTGCCGGCCCAAAATGCGAATGCCCGGGACAAGCCCGGGCATGACGATTTTTGTGCGTGCTGGTGGCGAGCTCAGCTCGCAGGGGCGCCTAGCCCGCAGGGCCGGCGTCCTCCATGATCGGGCCGAACAGCTCCCAGCGCTCGCCGTTGAACCGCATCATCTGCAGCTGCTTGTTGACGCGGTAGTCGGTGGGCGAGGTGTTGATCTTCATGCCGGGCAGGCCGAGGTCGAGCACGACGTCCTTCAGATTGGCCGCCTGCCTCATCACGTTCTCTCGCGTGAGATCGTCGCCACACTGCTTGAGCACCTGCACCAGCAGCTGTGCGGTCGAATATCCGTAGGTATTGACCGTGTTCATCTTGTCGCCTTCCGGAAAGTACTTTTCCATGAAGGCGAGATATTTCTTCAGGCCCGGATCATCCTTCCACGTCGGGTCGGCAGGATCCTTGCCGTAGTTGACGCTGATGACGCCCTTCGATGCTTCGAGGCCCGCAGGCTTCAGCGTTGCGCTGACCGGGCTCGCATTGATGTCCACGATGTGCACGGGATGCCAGTTGAGCTCGTGGATCTTGCGGATCGCCTGCGCTGCCTGCTTCGGGGTCGAGGCGCTGTAGAACAGGTCTGCGCCGGCGTCCTTGATCTTGAGCACCTGCGAATCGATGGTGGGGTCGGAGACTTCGTAGGAAGCTTCCGCCACGATCATCTTCGCCGCCTTGTCGCCGAGGCCGGCTCTCAGCCCGTTGATATAGTCCTTACCCAGGTCGTCGTTCTGATAGAGGATGCCGATCTTGGCGTTCGGATGCTCCTTCAGAATGTACTGGCCGTAGATACGTCCTTCGACGAAGTAGTTCGGGTTGTAGCCCATGGTCCAGGGGAAGTTCTTCGGGTCGGTGAACTTCGACGCGCCGGTGGCGGCGAACAGCTGCGGCACCTTCTTGGCATTGAGATATTTCTGCACGGCCGCATTGGCAGCGGTGCCGATAAGCTGGAATGTGAGAAGGACCTCATCGCCTTCCACCAGCTTGCGGACCTGCTCGACCGTCTTTGGCGGCGAGTAGGCGTCGTCATACTGGATCAGGTTGATCTTGCGACCGTTGATTCCGCCCTGATCGTTGATCATCTTCATGTAGGCTGCCTGCGTCTTGCCGATATTGGCATAGACGGAATAGGCGCCGGAAAACGGCACGGTCTGGCCGATCTTGATCTCGGTATCGGAGGCGCCGCTGTCGTATTTCTTTTGCGCCAAGGCCGGCGACATGGACAAGGCGAGCGCGGCCGCGGTCGCCATTACCACATGGAAAATCCCATTCCTCATCGTGCTGGTTTCCTCGATCACGTTTGTGTTGAGCCGATGGTCTTTCCGCACATTGGCTGCCATCGCTGCGTGGAGTGTGGCGGAACCCACGCTGCAATGCAAGGTGGCGGTCATGCGCGATTCATGAGCACAACGGCCAGAGCGCGGGCAGCGCTGCTCAGAAAAGCGTTTGCCGGCGGGCGGACCAGGTCCGCGCTGCCGGATTCGGGTGGACGCAAACACTGCTCGGGTAGAAGTTGGCTGAGCACCAGCCGCAAAATCCCTAGGATGTCGGCCATGTCAGAAATCTTCCGCCTTGATCGCCTGAACACGCCGATCGGCATCGCGCTGATCGTGACCGGCGAGGATGGCGTGCTGCGTGCGCTGGATTGGCAGGATTACGAGCCGCGGATGCGCGGGTTGTTGCGGCTGCAATGGGGCGCCGTGGAATTGAAGAATGCGCCAGCGCCTGGCGCGGTGAGGGCGGCGCTCTCCGCCTACTTCAAGGGTGATCTCGATCGTCTCGGCGATATCAAGTGGCGCGTCAACGGCAC
This sequence comes from Pseudomonadota bacterium, assembly GCA_023432885.1. Classification (GTDB taxonomy): domain Bacteria; phylum Pseudomonadota; class Alphaproteobacteria; order Rhizobiales; family Xanthobacteraceae; genus Bradyrhizobium. The sequence goes on from JAEZEU010000113.1 coordinate 3,708, forward strand.
GCTTTTCCAGCGCAAAGTGTGGACGGCATTACCAGAAATTACCGCTGGCTCCACGCTGAGCTATGGGGCGCTGGCCGCCAGGCTCGGCTCGCCCCAGGCCATGCGGGCAGTCGGACATGCCAATGGCGCCAATCCGATTTCCGTCGTCGTGCCCTGTCACCGCCTGATCGGCGCCGACGGCTCGCTGGTGAAATATGGCGGCGGGCTGGAGCGCAAGCGCTGGCTGCTGCGGCACGAGGGCGTGGACGTGTAGGAGGGAGTGCGTTCATGCCGCGGGCTGCGCGGCTTTCTCTTCCTGCGACAGGAGATGCAACAGCGCGCTCTTGATTGCTGCCTGGCGGGTCGGGGCGGTGATCTGCGCGCCCAAGAGATCGGTGACGTAGAACACGTCCCGGGCGCGCTCGCCGAAGGTCGAGACATGCGCCGAGGCAATGTTAAGGTTGAGCTTGGAGATCGCGGTGGTCAGTTCGTAAAGCAGGCCGGGCCGGTCGAGGCCGGACACCTCGATCACGGTGTAGCGGTCTGACCACTGGTTGTTGATGGTGACCTCAGGCTCGACCACGAAGGCGCGCATCTTGCCGCTGCCCTTCTCCTTGCGGCGAGCCACCACCTCGGGCAGGCGCAGCTTGCCTTCCAGCACCTGCTCGATCATATCGCCGATGCGTGTGGCTCTGCGGCCCTCGTCCTCGTCGCGGTCGTATTCCCTCGATATCGCGATGGTATCGAGCGCGCGGCCGTCGGTGGTGGTGTAGATCTGCGCATCGACGATGTTGGCGCCGGCGGAAGCGCAGGCCCCCGCGATGATCGACAGCAGCCAGGGATGGTCGGTCGCAAGAATGGTCAGCTCCGTGACGGCGCGTGCCTCGTCGAAGCCGACATTGATCGCCAGCTTGTGGCCGGCCTGCTCGCTGGCGCGGATGAAGCGCGCCTGACGGATCTTGCGCTGCAGGTCCACCTTGAGCCAGTAGGCCGGGTAGTGCCGGCCGATATAGGCGTTGAGCTCCGCCTCCGGCCATTCGGTAAAGGCGGCGCGGAACTCCGATTGCGCCACCTCAATGCGCTGCGCCCGGTTCACTTCGGAGAAGCCGCCGGTCAGGACTGGTTCGGTCTCGTAATAGAGCGTGCGCAGGAGCTGCGCCTTCCAGCCGTTCCACACCCCGGGGCCGACTCCGCGGATGTCGGCGGTGGTCAGGATCGTGAGCAGCTTCATCTGCTCGACCGACTGCACCACCGCGGCGAAATTCTCGATGGTCTTGCGGTCGGACAGGTCGCGCGACTGCGCGACCGTCGACATGGTCAGGTGCTCCTCGATCAGCCAGGCGACAAGCTCGGTATCGGCTGCGGAGAAGCCGAGCCGCGGGCAGAGCCGTCGCGCCACCTTGGCGCCTGCGATGGAATGATCCTCGGGCCGTCCCTTGGCAACGTCGTGCAGCAGCGTGGTGATGTAGATCACCGCGCGATGCTCGGGGCGGATCTTGCGGAACAGGTCGCTTGCCAGCACGAACTCGTCATTGCCGCCGCGTTCGATCTCCTGCAGCCAGCCGACGCAGCGGAGGAGATGCTCGTCCACCGTGTAGTGATGATACATGTTGAACTGCATCATCGAAACGATCTTGCCGAACGCGCGGATGAACTGGCCGAGCACGCCGGTCTCGTTCATCCGCCGCAGCACCGTCTCGGCATTGTTGGAGGTGAGTATCTCCATGAACAGCCGGTTGGCTTCCGGACTTTCCCGAAGCTGCGTGTTGATCAGCCTCAGCGAACGCGTCACCGTACGCATCGCGTCAGGATGGAAGGCAAGATCGTTCTTCTGCGCGAGGCGGAAGATGCGGATCAGGTTGACCGGGTCCTCCTTGAAAACGTCGGGCGCGGCGAGATTGATGCGGTTGTTGTCGATAATGAAGTCGTCGCTGTCGGGCACGCGCCGCCGCTTGGTGGCGGGACGGAATTTGGCCACCATGCGGGAGAGCACCGGCGCAGGCTTCGCGTTCTCCTCCTCGAGCTTGGCGCACAGGATCGCGGTGAGGTCGCCGACGTCCTTGGCCACCAGGAAGTAGTGCTTCATGAAGCGCTCGACGTCCTGCATGCCCGGATGCGAGGTGTAGCCGAGGCGGACCGCGATCTCGCGCTGCATGTCGAAGGACAGCCGCTCTTCGGCGCGGCCGGCGAAGAAGTGCAGGTTGCAGCGCACCGACCAGAGGAAATCGGCGCAGCGGCGGAAGGTGCGGTATTCCTGCGCGTCGAACACGCCGCGCTCCAGCAACTCGGCGGTGTCGCGCACGCGGTAGACATATTTGGCGATCCAGAACAGCGTGTGCAGGTCGCGCAGCCCGCCCTTGCCGTCCTTCACGTTGGGCTCGACCAGATAGCGCGACTGCCCGCCGCGGCGATGCCGCTCCTCGCGCTCGGCGAGCTTGGCGGTAACGAATTCGGCCGCGGTGCCCTGCACGACTTCCTTGTCGAAGCGTGAGACCAATTCGTCATAGAGCGGCAGGTCGCCGGCGAGGAAGCGCGTTTCCAGCACGGCGGTGCGGATGGTCATGTCGCCGCGTGCCTGGCGGATCGATTCATCGACCGAGCGCGTGGCATGGCCCACCTTCAGCCCCATGTCCCACAGGCAATAGAGGATGGCTTCCGCCACCTGCTCGCCCCAGGCGGTCTGCTTGTACGGCAGGATGAAAAGCAGATCGATGTCGGACTCCGGCGCCATCAGCCCGCGGCCATAGCCGCCGGTGGCGACCACCGCCATGCGCTCCTCGCCGGAGGGGACGTGCGAACGATAGAGATGGCGGGTCGCGGCGTCGTAGAGGATGCGGATGATCTCGTCCTGCATGAAGCAGAGCCGCTCGGCGCAGCGCCGGCCGTGCCGGTCCCTCAGCAGGATCGCCTGCGCCTCGGCGCGCGCGGCGATCATCTCGGCCTTGAGCAACTGCGCCAGTGCCGAGCGGAACACGTCTTCACGGCCGGCATGTTTTTCGGCGAGCGCATCGACGGCCGCGGTGATCCGCGCGGTCTCGAAGCGGTCGTCCGCTTCGCTGTGGCTCTCTTTCAAGACACTATCCATGCTCCATCGGGATAACGGACCGCGCCCGTGCTGTCACGGGTCATTGTGGGCGCCAAGCAGCTTCATGCTGTTTTGCCCGGCATTTGGGGTAAAGCCGTTCTCGCCCTACGGGTTTGGCGATCGCTATTTTCTCGTTGACCTCGACGTCTAACGGATTGAAATTGCTGCACGTTTTAGAAGGGGCCTGACCGACCATGTTTACAGTTTCGCGCCGCGCGTTTGCGGCCGCCATCGCCGTTGCGGCATTGCTGCCCGGCACTGCTTTCGCCGCCGAACCGCTGAAGGAAATCCGCATCGACTGGGCGACCTACAACCCGGTGTCGATGATCCTCAAGCAGAAGGGCCTGTTGGAGAAGGAATTCGCCAAGGACGGCATCCGCGTGGTCTGGGTGCAATCGGCCGGTTCCAACAAGGCGCTCGAGTTTCTGAACGCGGGCTCCATCGATTTCGGTTCCACCGCGGGCTCCGCGGCGCTGGTCGCCAAGATCAACGGCAATCCGATCAAGTCGATCTATGTCTATTCGCGTCCCGAATGGACCGCGCTGGTGACGGGGAAGGACTCCAAGATCGCCTCCGTTGCGGATCTCAAGGGCAAGCGTGTCGCGGTGACGCGCGGTACCGACCCGCACATTTTCCTGGTGCGCGCGCTGCTCGGCGCCGGGTTGAGCGAGAAAGATATCACGCCGGTGCTGCTGCAGCATGCCGACGGCAAAACCGCGCTGATCCGGGGCGACGTCGACGCCTGGGCCGGCCTCGATCCGATGATGGCGCAGGCCGAAGTCGGGGACGGCGCCAAACTGTTCTTCCGCAAGGCGGACGCCAACACCTGGGGCATCCTCAATGTGCGCGAGCAGTTCCTGAAGGACTATCCCGACGTGGTCCGCCGCGTGCTCGCGACCTACGAGGAAGCGCGCAAGTTCTCGCTCGCCAATTATGACGAGCTGAAGAAGACGTTCATCGCGGTGACCAAGCTGCCTGAAGCCGTCGTCGACAAGCAGCTCAAGGAACGCACCGAGCTCACCCACAACCGCATCGGCGCGCCGCAGCGCGAGTCCATCCTTGCTGCAGGCATGGCCCTGCAGCAGGCCGGCGTCGTCGACGCCAAGGTGGACGTAAAGGCGACGCTGGACGCCCTGATCGACGATCAGGTCCCGCTGCCGACGAATTGATAGTCGTCGCCCTTGCGAAAGCAGGGGCGCGATGCGTCGCGGCCTTGCTCGGGGCAAGGTCGTGGTCGGCTTTCTCCTCAACGACCGCGGCAGGTTGGTTATTGGTCCCTGCTTTTGTAGGGACGACAGCGAGGGAAATCGCGACCGCCGGTACCTTGCAATCTCGCCCGGAAAATCGTCTTGCTATGGCCATGACCGTCGAACTGCCAGCGCTGGAACACGTCGGCCCGCGGAGGCGCAGCGCTTGGCTGCGCGTTCTCGCGGGCCTGCGCCGGTTTGCCCGCCCGGCGCTGGGACTGCTGCTGCCGCTCGGCCTCGCGGTCGGCTGGGAACTCTATGTCGGTCTCGGCTATTCCAACGGACGGCTGGTGCCGCCGCCGACCAAGGTATTCGCCACCATCATGGAGCTCGCCCGCAGCGGCGAGCTCAGCCGGCACATCGCTGCGACACTGTATCGCGTGTTCGCCGGCTTCGCGCTCGGGGTCGTCGCCGGAACGCTGTTGGGCGCCATCTCCGGCTATTGGGGCTTTGCGCGACGGCTGCTCGATCCCACCGTGCAGGCGTTGCGCGCGATACCCTCGATTGCCTGGGTGCCACTGTTCATCCTGTGGCTCGGCATTTTCGAGACGTCCAAGATCGCGTTGATCGCGGTCGGCGTATTTTTTCCGGTCTATCTCGGCGTGATGGGGGCGATCCTCTCGGTCGACCGCAAGATCGTCGAGGTCGGCCGGTCGTTCCGCCTGTCCGGCCCGGCGATGGTCCGGCGCATCCTGCTGCCCGCGGTGCTGCCGGCCTATGTGGTGTCGCTGCGCGCCGGGCTCGGGCTCGGGTGGATGTTCGTCGTCGCCGCGGAGTTCATGGGCGCCTCGCAGGGTCTCGGCTATCTGCTCGTCGACGGCCAGCAGCTCGGCAAGCCGGCGCAGATCGTCTGCGCGATCCTCGCCTTCGCCGTGCTCGGCAAGCTCACCGACGCGCTGCTCGCGGCAGTCGCCGCGCCCTTCCTGCGCTGGGAGGACGGCTTCGGTGCC
>JAEZEU010000140.1 GCA_023432885.1 Pseudomonadota bacterium
GGCAAACTGCTTCAGAGCGATCTCGCGCCTGATCAGCAAATCGGAGCAGCCGACATTGAAGTAATAGCCGCCGCCGCGGGTGAGATATTTGAACTGCCAGCCGGTATTGTCCTCGCCGAAGTCGAGATTGAAGCCGATTGCGCGCAGGCCATCGAGCAGATCCTTGTCGAGATCGGCGGACGTCTTGCAGGTCAGCGCATGGCTCCTGCGCGCGAGCTTGAGCGGCATCGAGACCGCGATCAGGTCGTTATCGTCGAGCGTGCCTTCATTGTAGGGCGAATAGACCAGCTGCGCCGAGGGCTCGATGCTCACCACCAGCGTGGACGAGCGCTGCACCAGGGTCACCGCGGCGCCGCTGGAATAAAGATCCTGAGCGATGTCGTGGCCGGAATTGCCGGTGCCGATCACGATGGCGCGCTTGCCCTTCCAGTTCTCGCCGTCGTCATAGAAGCTGGAATGCACGACCTTGCCGGCAAAATGCTTCAAGCCAGGAATTTCGGGGAAATTCGGGATGCCGGACACGCCCGTCGCCAGCACCACATGGCGCGGATGCATGATGCGCTTCTCGCCCTTGCGGCGCACCGTCACGGTCCAGCGGCCCTCCTTCTCGTCATAGGTCCCGCCCTCGAACTCGGTCTCCGTCCAGAAGTTCAGCTCCATGCCGTCGACATAGGACTCGAACCAGTTGTCAAGCTTGTCCTTGGGGATGTAGGTCGGCCAGTTCGGCGGAAACAGCATGTAGGGCAGGTGATTGACCTGCACCTGGTTGTGCAGCGTCAGCGCGTGGTAGCGCTTGCGCCAATTGTCGCCGATGCGCTCCATGCGGTCGACGATCAGCGTATCGACATTGAGCTGCTTCAGCCGCGCCGCGATGCACAGACCCGATTGCCCGCCGCCGATCACCAGCACCGTCGGGTCGTGCTCGGCATAGTCGTTCGATGCCTTGCGCAGGTCGAGCCAGTTCGGGCCGCGGAAATCGCGCGAATAGGCATTGCCGCGCGGGCGCGAGATGCCGAGCTGTTCCTCGAATCCCTTCAGCTCCTCCAGTGCCGTCAGCAGCGTCCAGGCCTTCAGCCGGTTGCCGTCGTCGGCATCCGGGACCAGGCGGATGATGCCGTTGCCGCGGCCGGTCTTGGTCTCGAACTTGAAGATCGCCTCGATGCAATCGGTGCCCGCGCGCATCGCTTTTCGGGGGGCGGCTCGATCGGGGTCAACAGCGAAGCCGGAAGGCGCGGCATGCGCCGCCTGCGCCTTGAGCGTCCTTAGAATATCGTCGCGGCCGTTGACGGTCTGCAGCGTCCAGGAGAGCGCCAGCGCGTCGCGCCAATAGCTGTCGGGATGGAACAGTTTTTCGAGCGCGCCGTGATGGCCCAGCGCCGCTTCGAATTCCGCCAGCCAGCTTTCGGCGGCGACCGCAATGTCTGACGTCCGGTCCAGCATGCGCGCTTCTCTCCACCGGCCGTCTTTGGGCGGCCTGATTGAGCCGAGCCTATACCCATTCGGCACGGCCCAGAAAGATGCAGCAAGCGCAGGCGGCTATTCGCCGAACGAGAGGATGTGCCCTTCCGCGGGCGAAACGCGCCCGTTCAGGGTATCGAGATAGACCTGTTTCACGGCGTCCGGCCCGCGGCTTTCCGTCACCTTCAGCAATTTGTCGAGCTTTGGCGCAAAGTGCGACCATGCCGCAGCAAAGCGCTGGTCGATGCCGCCGGGGCCCCATTCCTTGGATCGCTTGCGGATCTGGTCAGGCGCGAAGAACCAGCCCGGCTTCGCTCCCGGCAATTCCACCTCGTCCGGCCGCGTGCTGCGATGGGTCAGGCCGACGCGGCCGGAGTACTTCATCTGGTCGCTGAAATGCCGGTGCAGCGTCTCGCGCAAGCTGCTGTTGCCGGCCATGTCGACGAAGGCCACGGGAGAATCTTTCGGTATCGAGGCGGCCTTGTCATAGGTGACAACCCCGTCATAGCAGCCGAGCGACTGCACGAAGGGGACGTTCGACGCAGAGGTCAGCCCGATCACCTTGATCTCCTTGCGTTGGTGCAGCAGGTGCGCGAGTCCGAACGCGGTCTTGCTGGAAGCGGACGACAGCAGCACGCGCCTCGCGCCGAAAAACTCGTTCTCGGCGAGATAATCGTCGACCAGGAACGACAGCATGAACAGCGGCTGCAGCAAGGCCCGGTAATCGCCGGCCCGGCCCTGGAAATCCGGATTGCCTGTCACGCGCGCATAGGAATTATAGACCGGAGAGACGCCCTGCCGATGCGCGGCGGCGTCGCGAAGGCCCCGCTTGCTGACGTCGGCCGCCTCGATCACGAGATGCTTCGCCATTGGGAAATAGCCGAACAGCGTTTCGCCAGCGGCGACGCCGGGATGCTTCGAGGCGATCACTTCGCCGAAGCCCCATACCGGAACGTTGCCAAAGCCGTCGGGCGCGGGAAACAGCGACCAGTATTTCAACTGATCGCCGAGCACGGCATAGGTGATGTTGTTGGCAGTGAACGCAAAGCGCATCACCTTCACCAGCAGCGCCTCATCGAACAGCGCGGCCGGATCGGGCAATTGCGTCTCGATCATCTTGCAGCGCTGCAGGTCGTTGCGCGCCACGACGAAGTCGGCGGACCTCATCATTGCTCTCCCGTGGGTGCCGGCACCCTTTGCTACGGATGCAATCGGCGGCGCAACCGCAACAAAGTTTGAAACGCTGTTTCAAGCTGCCGGCGGTGCGGACTGCTACCCCTTATCCGCCTTCGGGACTGATGTTCAATTTGGCCTTGCCTTTCCGCTGTCCGTTTGGCGACGGAAACGTCACCGTCACTCGTAACGGGTGCCGGTCGGCTGACGCACTCGAGCCAAAGCGCGCGACTTGAGCGATGCTGAATTCAAGGAGACTCTACCGAAATCCTGCCTCGACGAACGGGAGGCGCTACGGAAGGCGCTTCTGGACAGGTTGGTTCCCATTCTTGGGATCGCGCCGGGCAAGCGCGAGGAAATGGCGACATGGGCCGCACAACTGTTACTGATACCGATCTACAATGAGTTCTCGGGCCAAATGCCGTATCGATACAGGTTGAGGGATGCAGAACGGGCGAAGACGCCGTCCCCGGAAGACATCGCGCTCAAGTCGCGCAAGGAAAAGTATTCTGAATGTCTGTCGACGTTCGCAATGAACTCCATGGCCAACGGCGCATCGCTGGATGACTTCCGCAAATCGCTCGATGGCGTCTGTCTCGAGGAAGCGGAAGCTATTCATCAAGCTGAGCTGCGCCTGTGGGATAGCTATGTCAGCCGCCAACAAATCGGGAGGCGGCGGGGAGGCTTGCGATCAGACTCGCAAAGGAGACGGCCGCTCGGCAATACCGGCCGACCTCGAAATAGGTGCGATCATCTTCGCTGAATGAAGCGCCGACGCGGGTTTCAGCTCGCCGCAATGCCCTCGCGCTTCTTCAGCACGCGATAATACGCCCACCACAGGTGGGCGGCAGCGCCGCGATAGGGCCGCCAGGGTTCGGCCAGCGGCGTCATCTGCTTCGAGGTCGGTCGCTCCTTCAGTCCCAGTCCGAGCTTCACCGCTTCCTGCACCGCGAGGTCGCCGGCGGGCCAGGCGTCGCCATGGCCGAGGCAGAACAGGAGATAGATGTCGGCGGTCCACGGGCCGATGCCATGCAGCGCGGTCAGTGCGTGGTGCGCAGCATCGACATCCTCGTTGGCGAGGACGTCGAGGTTCAGCCGGTCCGCCGCCAGCTCCTTGGCGATGAATTTCAGCGTCTTGATCTTGGCCGCCGACAGGCCGAGCCGGCCGAGCCGGTCGCTGCGCGCCTTGCGGATCGCTTCATGATCGAACGGGTCGAACGCCGCCGAGAGGCGGGCCCAGATCGCCGCCGCGCTGGCGGTGGAAAGCTGCTGGCCGCAGACGATGTGGGCAAGCCCGGTGAAGCCCGGCTCGCGCTGGCGCAACGCGGGCATGCCCGTCTGCGCCAGGATCGGCTTCAGGCGCGGATCCTGCTTCACCAGCGCATGGATGGCGTCTTCGAGGTCGTCTTGGTTTTCGAAGCGGACGAGCATTTTCAACGCACTCACTCATCGTCACGGCCGAGCTGGACGTGGCTTGACCCGCCTATCCACTTCTTCTTATTCGACCACGCGCCGATCGCACTTATAGCAATATGCCAACGGGTGCGCGCGTGACTATGTTGCCAGCTGTCGCCAAAAGAGGTGGATGGCAGGGGCAAGCCCGGCCATGACGAGAAAACAACAAATGCCGCCACCCGTTTTCCGATTTGCGCCGAGCCCGAACGGGTATCTCCATCTCGGCCATGCCTATTCGGCGCTGCTCAATTTCGAGCTGGCGCGGCAGAGCGGCGGGAAATTTCTGCTGCGCATCGAGGACATCGACGTCACGAGATGCCGGCCGGAATATGAAGCGGCCATCTATGAAGACCTCGCCTGGCTCGGCATTGCCTGGGAGATGCCGGTGCGGCGGCAGTCGGAGCATTTTGTGGCCTATCGGGAAGCCATCGATGAATTGTCGGCTCTGGGGCTGATCTACCCGAGCTTCGAGAGCCGTGCGGAAATCGCAGGATTGGTGGAAGCGCGCGAAAGAGCCCAACCATGGCCGCGCGATCCCGATGGCGCGCCGCTCTATCCCGGCACGGCAAAATCGCTGTCGCCGGTCGCGCGGAAAGAACTGATCGCCTCGGGCGCGTCCTTTGCTCTCAGGCTCGACATTGAAGCGGCGGTGGCGCGTATGGGTCCGCTCGCCTGGACGGAGCAGGGCAAAGGCCCTGCCGGCGAGACCGGAATGGTCACCGCCCGGCCGGAAGCCTGGGGCGACGTGATCCTCGCCCGCAAAGAGACGCCCACCAGTTATCATTTGTCGGTCGTCATCGACGACGCGCTGCAGGGCGTAACGCACGTCGTGCGCGGCGAAGACCTGTTCTGGTCCACCAGCGTGCACCGGCTGCTACAGCGATTGCTCGATCTGCCGCAGCCGGTTTACCGCCACCACCCACTCGTCCGCGATGAGGCCGGGCGGAAGCTCTCGAAATCCACGCAGGCGACCGGTTTGCGCGAGCTGCGCGCGGCCGGCGCCACACCGACGAAAATCCGCCAACTTGTGGGCCTGCCGTAGTTTTTGGGGGACAAACGCTCAAACCCTGCCGTGACTCTGGCCGCTTGGCCGTGTCATGCTGGTTCCATCCGGGGACGCAGAATCATGGCGGTAAAATCGCGGCCAACGCGCAAGGGCCAGCCGCCGAAAAAGCGGCCAGCGAAGCAGCGCGCCGTCAAGCGGGCCGCCAAGTCCGCCGTCAAATCGCGAAAGCGCGGCAAGGCGGCGAAACCCCGGACCTCCGAGGCTCCCGGCATGGTGGAAGTCGCGCTGGCCGCCTTTGCGCATGAGGTTCGCACGCCGCTCACCGGCATCCTTGCGATCAGCAACCTGCTCGCCACTTCCGACCTTGGCGAGCGCGAGCGGCGCTGGGTGGACACCATCAAGGCCGGCGCCGAGCACCTGGCGAGCCTCGCCACCCTGTTCGTCGATGCGGCACGAAGCCAGGGGACCCATGCCGGCCGGCAGGACCTGTTCGACCTGCGTGCGCTTGCCCGCAGCGTCGGCGATTCGCTGGCCGGGCGGGCGGCGGCCAAGGGCCTGCAGGCTACGGTCGAGATCTCAGACAAGGTGCCGGCTCTGGTGATCGGCGATTCCGTTCGCCTGCGCGCCGCGCTGGAAAACCTGATCGACAATGCCGTCAAGTTCACCGACCAGGGCACGGTCGCACTGTCGGTGACGCCGGCACCCGGCGGCAACGGCAAGGCCGGCATCGCATTCGCGGTGTCCGATAGCGGGATCGGGCTGACGCTGAAGGAAATCCAGCGGTTGTTCCGTCCGTTCTCGCAGGCCAATGTCTCGATCGCCTCGCGCTTTGGCGGCGCCGGGCTCGGCCTGTCGTCGGTTAAGCAGCTCGCGCGCGCCATGGGCGGCGACATCGTGGTCGCCTCGCGCAAGGGTGGGGGCGCGACCTTCACGCTGATGGTGATGCTGCCGCTCGCACGGGCCTCGCATGCTGCTGATACGGACGCCTATGCGCCGCACGGGATGGCAGCAGTGGCGCCGCTGCGCCTGCTCAGCGTCGAGGACAATCCGTTCGGCCGCGTCGTGTTGAAGACGATGCTCACGGAACTAGGACATCAGGTGGAATTCATTGGCCGCGGCGAGGATACGCCCGAGCGCCTCGCCCAAGGCGAGTTCGACGTGGTGTTGATGGACATGGTGCTGCCCGGCATCGACGGTATCGAGGCGATCAGGCGCATCCGCGCGCTCGCACCGCCGCTGCGGCACATCCCCGTTATCGGCGTTTCCGGACGCGCGGAGGACGAGACGGCGGCGCGCGCCGCCGGCGCCGACGCCTTCCTGATCAAGCCTGTGAGTCCGCGGGCTTTAGCGACTGCGCTGCTTGAAGCGACACGCCGTGCGGCAGCCGCGACTTGATGATGGCGGCATTGAGCTCGCCGCCATAGACGAAGATCGCGGCAATGAAATACAGGAACACCAGCGCGATGATGACAGACGCCAGTCCCGCATACATGGTGACATAATTGCTGGCGAAACGCGTCAGATACTGGCCGAACACCATGCCCGAGATCAGCGAGGCCACCATGGTGAAGACGATACCGGGCAGGATTTGCAGGAAGCTGCGGCGTCCGGCCGGCAGCCAGGCATGCAGGATGAATAGCGCCACGGTCAGCGCGAAGATGGTGATGCCGTAACGGGCATAGAACAGCAGCCGCTCGTTGCTCTCGACGAAGAAGGGGATGTGCTGCCGCGCCGTCTCCAGGATCAGCGGCCCGAGCACGATCAGGAACGCCATCGCCAGCGAGGTGAACGCCGCCACCAGGGTGTAGCCGATCGATTCCAGGCGCAGCCAGTACCAGCGCCGCGTCTCGACCACCGCATAGGCGCGGTTCAGCGCGACCCGCAGCGCCTCCACGCCGTTGGAGGCGAAATAGACCGCGAGCGCTGCACCGACGGTGAGGACGCCGGTGCGGGTGGTGGTCAGGACGTCATGGATTTCGCCCGAAATGGCATCCGCGACCCGTTTGGGCCAGACCTGCAGCAGAAGGTCGGCGGCCTGATCGGCCAGATCCTTGGACCCGAAGAAGCCGGCCAGCGCGGTCAGCACGATCAGGAAGGGGAACAGCGCCATCAGCGTCGACAGCGCGATATGGCTGGCGATGGCCCAGCCGTCGTCGGCGAGGAAGGTGTAAAACGCGTCCTCCGCGACGCGGTAGACGTAGCGAACAGCCTTCACAGCGTGCCCTGCCTGATTCACCCGGTAACCTAGCTACCATCTGATAATATTGAGCTAAAGGCCAGATCGTTGCCTTGTTCCTGCCGCGGTGGCGGAGCCCGCACTGCGGTGTTATGTAGCCGCAATGGCCTCATTTCTCAGTATGATCGTACTTCCCATTGCGGTAGGCGCCGTTGCGCTGGTCCTGCTGCTCGGTCTCGTCAACATGATGAGGGGCGGCTCGCCCAACCGCTCGCAACGCCTGATGCGGCTGCGCGTGTTGCTGCAATTCGTCGCCATCGTCGTCACCATGATCACCGTCTGGGCGATGAGCCGTTAGGGGGAAATTTCGATGGTCTTGCTCAACCGTATCTACACCCGCACCGGCGATGACGGCACCACGGCGCTCGGCAGCGGCGAGCGGCGGCCGAAATATGATCAGCGCGTCGAAGCCTATGGCACGGTGGACGAAACCAATGCCGCGATCGGCGCGGTGCGGCTGCACCTGGCCGAACTGCCGGAACTCGACCGCATGCTCGGCCTGATCCAGAATGATTTGTTCGACCTCGGCGCCGACCTCGCGGTGCCCCAGCGCGAGGGTAAGGCGGAGCGGCTGCGGGTGCTGTCGAGCCAGGTCGAGCGGCTGGAACGCGACATCGATCGGCTCAATGAGAAACTGGCGCCGCTGAACTCCTTCATCCTTCCAGGCGGTGTGCCGGCAGCCGCATACCTGCACGTCGCCCGCACGATTTGCCGGAGGGCGGAACGGGTCATGGTGGAACTTGCGGCCAAGCCGGAGGAGCCCGTCAGCGAGGCTGCCATACAATACATGAACCGCCTGTCGGACTTCCTGTTTGTGGCAAGCCGCGCCGCCAACAATAATGGCGCCGGCGACGTGCTCTGGGTACCCGGCCAGAACCGCTGAGGAGCAGTCTTCCGGGCTTGCTTTCCGGGCGAATTTTTGGCCTTTCACGCGTTGACCGGGGGGGACCGGCGCTCTAGGTTCCGCGCCGAAGCAATCAATTTCCCACAGATTTGAGCGAAAGAAGGATCGATGAAGGTTCTTGTGCCGGTAAAGCGGGTGGTCGACTTCAACGTCAAGGTCCGCGTCAAGAGCGACGGATCGGGCGTCGAGCTCGCCAACGTCAAGATGTCAATGAATCCGTTCGACGAGATTGCCGTCGAGGAGGCCCTGCGCTTGAAGGAGGCGGGCAAGGCTACCGAAGTGGTGGTGGTTTCGATCGGGCCGCAGCAGGCGTCGGAAACCATCCGCACCGGGCTTGCGATGGGCGCCGACCGTGGCATCCTGGTCAAGGCCGAAGGCAATGTGGAGCCGCTGGCAGTCGCCAAGCTGCTCAAGGGCGTGGTCGATGCGGAGAAGCCCGGCCTCGTCATCCTCGGCAAGCAGGCGATCGACGACGACTCCAACCAGACCGGCCAGATGCTGGCCGCGCTGCTCGGCTGGTCGCAGGCGACCTTCGCTTCCAAGCTCGAGGTCGATGGCTCCGACTTCAAGGTCACCCGCGAAGTCGATGGCGGCCTGCAGACCGTCAAGCTCAAGGGCCCGGCGATCGTCACCACCGACCTGCGCCTCAACGAGCCGCGCTATGCCTCGCTGCCCAACATCATGAAGGCGAAGAAGAAGCCGATCGACGAGAAGGCTGCCGCCGATTACGGCGTCGACCTCACGCCGCGTCTCGAAGTTCTCAAGACCACTGAACCGGCGGGCCGCAAGGCAGGCGTCAAGGTGAAGGACGTCGCCGAACTCGTCTCCAAGCTGAAGACCGAAGCCGGGGTTCTCTGATGACTACGCTACTGATTGCCGAACACGAAGCAGGCTCCCTCAAGGACGCCACCAACAAGGCGCTGACCGCCGCAACCCAGCTGGGTGCCGACGTGCACGTGCTGGTCGCCGGCGGCGCCAATGCCAAGGCAGCGGCGGAAGCCGCCGCCAAGCTCAATGGCGTCAAGAAGGTGTTGCTCGCCGAGGGCGATGCCTATGCGCATGATCTCGCCGAGCCGCTGGCTGCGCTGATCGTCTCGCTCGCCCCCGGCTACGACGCCTTCGTTGCGCCCGCCACCTCGCGCTTCAAGAACGTGATGCCGCGCGTCGCGGCCCTGCTCGACGTCATGCAGGTCTCCGAGATCACCAAGGTCGTCGCGCCCGACACCTTCGAGCGGCCGATCTATGCGGGCAACGCGATCCAGACCGTGAAGTCGAAGGACGCCAAGAAGGTCATCACTGTGCGCACCTCGACCTTCGCCGCGGCCGGCGAGGGCGGCAGCGCGCCGGTGGAGAACGCCGCCGCCGCGGCCGATCCGGGTCTGTCGACGTTTGTCGGCGAGGAAGTCGCCAAGAGCGATCGCCCTGAGCTGACCTCGGCGAAGATCATCGTCTCCGGCGGCCGCGCCATGCAGAGCCGCGAGAACTTCGCCAAATACATCGAGCCGCTCGCCGACAAGCTCGGGGCCGGCGTCGGCGCCTCGCGCGCCGCGGTCGACGCCGGCTACGCGCCCAACGACTGGCAGGTCGGCCAGACCGGCAAGGTGGTGGCGCCGGAGCTCTACATCGCGATTGGAATTTCCGGCGCAATCCAGCATCTGGCGGGCATGAAGGACTCCAAGGTGATCGTCGCAATCAACAAGGACGAGGACGCGCCGATCTTCCAGGTCGCCGACTACGGCCTGGTCGCCGATCTCTATCAGGCGGTTCCGGAACTCACCGGCGAGCTTGCCAAGCTCGGAAAGTAACGATGATTGCACCGGCCGGATGACGAACATCCGGCCGGTGTTTATCTAAAGGGGGATGGAAGGCGCAGTTGCACTGCGCCGTTCCGGCAAAAGATCCGGTGGTTGAGATGACTGTGTCAGTCAAGAAAGTCGGCGTGATCGGCTCGGGCCAGATGGGCAACGGCATTGCCCACGTCGCGGCGCTCGCCGGTTTCGACGTGGTGCTCAGCGACGTCTCGGCCGACCGCGTCAAATCCGCGCTGGCCACCATCAACGGCCACCTGTCACGCCAGGTATCCAAGGGCACCATCACCGAAGATGCGCGCAAGGCGGCGCTGACCCGCATCACCCCTGCCGACTCTATGGACGACTTTGCCGATTGCGATCTCGTCATCGAGACGGCGGTGGAGAAGGAAGAGGTCAAGCGCAAGATATTCCATGACCTTTGTGCCGTGCTGAAGCCCGAGGCGATCGTCGCCTCCGACACTTCCTCGATCTCGATCACGCGCCTTGCGGCGGCGACCGACCGTCCCGAAAAATTCATAGGCATTCATTTCATGAATCCGGTGCCGTTGATGGAGCTGGTCGAGCTCATCCGCGGCATCGCCACCGACGACTCCACCTTCGAGACGGCCAAGGAGTTCGTCGGAAAACTCGGCAAGCAGGTCGCCGTATCCGAGGATTTCCCCGCCTTCATCGTCAACCGCATTCTGCTGCCGATGATCAACGAGGCGATCTACACGCTTTACGAAGGCGTCGGTAACGTCGAGGCCATCGACGCGGCCATGAAGCTCGGCGCGCATCATCCGATGGGCCCGCTGGAGCTTGCCGATTTCATCGGCCTCGACACGTGCCTGTCCATCATGCAGGTGCTGCACGAGGGGCTCGCCGACTCCAAATACCGCCCGTGCCCGCTGCTGGTGAAATACGTCGAGGCCGGCTGGCTCGGTCGCAAGACGCAGCGCGGCTTCTACGACTATCGCGGAGAAAAGCCGGTCCCGACGCGCTGATCCGCGCCTCCGCGCAGCGCCTCTCCAGCATTCGTTAACCCTTGCCCGCCTATGGTGCGCCCGCAAGACGGGGGTAATGCGCATGGACATGATGGCGATGGTTTCGGGCATGCTCGCCATGCAGGCCGGCAACACTCAGGGTCAGATCGCTGCGACGATCATGAAGAACAATCTGGATGCGGAGAAATCCGCTGTGCAAACGCTGCTCGGAATACCCTCCCAGGCCAACCTCGGCCCGGGCATTGGCGGCTCCCTCGACAAGCTGGCTTAAGAACCCGCCGCGGCTGCCGGCTTCACCGCCGCCTTGATCAGCTTGAGCGCGTCCTCGCTCGCCCATTCGGCGGGGCCTGCGATGGTGCCGATCTCGCAGCCCTGCGCATCGATCAGCACCGAGGTCGGCATTCCAAGTGCCCGGCCTATGCTCTTAAGATCCTGAAAAATCTTGGCTTTCTGGTCGCTGAAGTAGCCGAGCTGGGTCAGATTGGCCTCTTTCAGGAAATTCTTGGGCTTCTCGGGATCGCGGGTGTCGATGTTGACGGCGACCACCTCGAAATCCTTGCCGCCCAGCTTGCCCTGCAATTCGTCCAGCGCCGGCATCTCCTTGCGGCAGGGCACGCACCAGGTGGCCCACAGGTTCAACAGCACGGTCTTGCCGCGCCAGTCCGAGAGCTTCCTCGGCTTGCCCTCGGCGTCCTCGAAGGCAAGGTCCGGCAGCCGCAAGGGAGTAGTCGCCATGGTCAGTGCCGCCACCTCGCCATGGGCGAGCGGGCCAATTCTTTTCGCCGTCTCGAGCGCGGCGGTGCAGGCGGGATCGCCCCCCGGGCCGCGCTTCAGCGCGAAGCCATAGATCCCCGCGCCTCCGATCAGGGCGCCGGCCACGACGGCGCCGATCGCGATCGGCAGCCAGCGCTTGGAGGCAGGGCGGGGCGAGGGGTTTTCCAGCATATCGTTTGTCTTCCAGGGTCAGATATGGCTATGCAGAACCTTACGGGGCGGCGGTCGCCCGGCGTTTCGCGCGCCGGACCGGTTTTGGCAAGACGCCCGAAGTCACGAATAGGCGACGAGTGAGGTCATGAGCAACAAGATGTGGGGCGGGCGGTTCTCCGAGCGCCCCGACGCGATCATGGAGGAGATCAACGTCTCCATCGACGTCGATCGCCACATGTATGCCCAGGACATCGCCGCCTCCAAGGCGCATGCCGCGATGCTGGCCAAGCAGGGCATCATCACGGCTGCCGATGCGAAGAACATCGCCAAGGGCCTGGATGCGATTCTGGCCGAGATCGGCAAGGGCGATTTCGAGTTCAAGCGCGCGCTGGAAGACATCCATATGAATGTCGAGAGCCGCCTTTCCGAGCTGATCGGCCCTGCAGCGGGACGGCTGCACACCGCCCGTTCGCGCAACGATCAGGTTGCGACCGACTTCCGCCTCTACGTCCGCGACGTCATCGACGTGACGGACGATGCGCTGGCTTCTTTCCAGCAGGCGCTGGTGAGCCGCGCGCTGGAGCATGCGGGAACCGTCATGCCCGGCTTCACCCATCTGCAGACCGCGCAGCCCGTGACGTTCGGCCACCATCTGCTCGCCTATGTCGAGATGGCCGCGCGCGATCGCGGCCGCTTTGCCGACGGGCGCAAGCGCCTCAACGAATCGCCGCTGGGCGCGGCCGCGCTTGCGGGAACATCGTTCCCGATCGACCGCGCCGCGACGGCAACAGCGCTCGGCTTCGACCGCCCGATGGCCAATTCGCTGGATGCGGTATCTGATCGCGATTTCGTGCTGGAAACGCTGTCGGCTGCCGCGATCTGCGCCATGCATCTGTCGCGCTTTGCCGAGGAAATCGTGGTGTGGACCTCGCCGCTGGTCGGGCTCGTGCGGCTGTCCGACAAGTTCACCACCGGCTCCTCCATCATGCCGCAGAAGCGCAACCCGGACGCGGCGGAGCTGGTGCGCGCCAAGACCGGCCGGGTGATCGGCGCGCTCAACGGGCTCCTGATCGTGATGAAGGGCCTGCCGCTCGCCTATCAGAAGGACATGCAGGAGGACAAGCAGGGCGCCATGGAGGCCTTTGCCGCGCTGTCGCTGGCGATCCGCGCGATGACCGGCATGGTGCTCGATCTCGTGCCCGACGAGGCGCGCATGCGGGCGGCTGCCGGCGACGGCTACGCCACCGCCACCGACCTTGCCGACTGGCTGGTCCGCACCCTGAAGATGCCGTTCCGCGAGGCTCACCACGTCACCGGCCGCATCGTCGCGCTGGCCTCCAAGCAGGGGGTGGCGCTGCATGAGCTGCCGCTGAAGGCGATGCAGGAGGTCGAGCCCCGGATTACCGCCGACGCCCTCAAGGTGCTGTCAGTCGATTCGTCGGTGAAAAGCCGCACCTCGTTCGGCGGGACTGCGCCGAAGAATGTGGCTGCGCAAGCCAAGGCTTGGGCGAAGCGGTTGGAAAAACAGCGAAAGTAGGGCCAGGCATCCCAAATTTCGCTGGGATTTCATGTTCATCCACCTCTCGCCAGAGCAAGGCAATCTTTGTATGGTGCGGCCCGCATTGGGGATTTCGAAGTGATCAGCAAGCGGCGCCTGACCCCGTCCGGGTGGGCCATCATCGCATTGAGCGCTGCCGCGCTCGCGCTCGGCGGTTGCGGCCGCAAGAGCGGCCTCGACCTGCCGCCGAACGCCATGAACGCCGCGTCCAACGCTGCGCCGGACAATGAGGGCGACCGCGTCGCCCCGCCCGGTACCACCGGCCCCGACACCGGTCCGGTGGCGTCCACGGGCCGCAAACGTTCGTTTGTTCTCGATCCGCTCCTCGGCAATTAAGCTTAGCTCGTCATGAATCACTTCGACTATCGCAACGGCGTGCTGCACGCCGAGGCGGTCAGCCTCATCGATATCGCGGGCGCCGTCGGCACACCCTTCTATTGCTATTCCACCGCGACGCTGGAACGGCATTACCGCGTGTTCACCGAGGCCTTCGCGAGCGAGAAGGTGCTGGTCTGCTACGCGATGAAGGCGAACTCCAACCAGTCGGTGCTGCGCACGCTGGCAAGGCTCGGCGCCGGCGCCGATGTCGTCTCCGGCGGCGAATTGAAGCGCGCGCTGGCCGCCGGCATTCCCCCCGGCAAGATCCTGTTCTCCGGGGTCGGCAAGACCGAGGACGAATTGCGCGCCGCGCTCGCCGCCGACATCCTCTGCATCAACGTCGAATCCGAGCCGGAGCTCGAACTGCTCTCGCGCCTTGCCGTGGAGGCAGGCAAGACCGCGCGCATTTCCGTGCGCGTCAACCCTGACGTCGACGCCGGCACGCACGCAAAGATCTCCACGGGCAGGTCCGAGAACAAGTTCGGCATTCCGATCGCGCACGCCCGCGAGGTCTATGCCCGCGCGGCGAAGCTTCCGGGTCTGCACGTCACCGGGATCGACATGCATATCGGCAGCCAGATCACCGATCTCGGCCGCCTCGAGACCGCCTACCGCATCCTGTCGGACTTCGTGCATGTGCTGCGCGCCGACGGCCACAAGATTTCGCACATCGATTTCGGTGGCGGCCTCGGCATTCCCAATCACATGGACCGCGAAGCGCCGCCGACGCCCGACCTCTATGCCGCCATGGTCAAGCGCGTCACCCACAATCTCGGCTGCACGCTGATGTTCGAGCCGGGCCGGCTGATCGTCGGCAATGCCGGCATCCTGGTCGCGCGGGTCATTTATGTGAAGCACGGCGACGGCAAGAATTTCGTCATCATCGACGCTGCGATGAACGACCTGATCCGGCCGACGCTGTACGAAGCGCATCACGACATCCTGCCGGTGCGGCAGCCGGCTGCGGGCGCCGCAACGCTGACCGCGGACGTCGTCGGTCCGGTCTGCGAGACCGGCGACTACCTCGCCCTCGACCGCAAGCTGCCCGAACTGAAATCAGGCGACCTCATCGCCATCATGACGTCGGGCGCCTATGGCGCCGTGCAGTCCGGCACCTACAATACGCGCCCTCTGGTGCCGGAAGTGCTGGTCAGGGATGACCAGTACGCGGTCGTGCGTCCCCGCATCGACGTCGACGCGCTGATCGCGATGGACCGCACCGCGCCCTGGTTGTGATGGTCGCGCAGGCGGGATTGCCTCTTCCCTTCTCCCCTTGTGGGAGAAGGTGGCGCGCGGGTCCTAACCGGCTACATAGGTAACAGAATAGACCGGCGACATGGGTAACAGGTCAACTGATCGGCAAGGGAGGACTTGCCGATGGGGTGGAAGGAGACCTGTG
>JAEZEU010000183.1 GCA_023432885.1 Pseudomonadota bacterium
TGGTGCAGGGCAAGCTTGCCGACATGTACACCACGATGAACGCCTCGCGCGCCTATGTGTATGCGGTGGCGAAAGCCTGCGATCGCGGCGAGACCACGCGCGAGGATGCCGCCGGCGCGATCCTCTACGCCGCGGAAAAGGCCACGCAATGCGCGCTGGACGCCATCCAGCTGCTCGGCGGCAACGGCTACATCAACGATTATCCCACCGGCCGCCTGTTGCGTGACGCAAAACTCTACGAGATCGGCGCCGGCACCAGCGAGATCCGCCGCATGCTGATCGGCCGCGAGCTGTTCGACAAGACGGCGTGACAATGTCGCCTCGGCGAAGGCCGGGGCCCATAGCCGTCGATCTGAGTCGTTGACGAAAGCCGGAGCCTCAGCGCGTTACAACAACCTGTATTGGTCGTTTGACGCCGGCCTGCCGCCTTCGCCAAAGCTTCGGCGCCGCTTCGGTGCAAGCCCCGGCGAAGCCTTGGCGGAACGGATCGCCGGGGCGACGGTGAGAATCCTCTCGACCCCGTCTGAAACCTTCATCACACTCCGCGCGATCAATCCGTGCTGTAGTCCGTCCGGTGATTTTGCCTGGAGCTGTGACGTGGACCAGTTCACTTCGACCCCGATCGTGCCGCCGCCGGCTCCGCCCGCGCCTGTCCCGCCGCCGCTGCCGGCCAAGCTCGATTTCACGGGCAACCGCAATGGGTTCCTGCATCTGGTGACGCGCGGCGCCGGACTCGAACTGGTCACGCTCGGCTTCTACCGGTTCTGGCTTGTCACCGACATCCGCCGCCATCTCTGGTCCAACACGGTGATCGACGGCGATGCCGCCGAATACACCGGCCGCCCTCGCGAACTGCTGATCGGCTTTCTGATCGCGCTCGCGATCCTCGTGCCGATCTATCTCGTCTATTTCCTCATCAGCGTCGAAGCCGAGCATTTGCAGTCGCTCGCCAGCATCCCGCTGATCGCCGCCTTCTATGTGTTCGGGCAGTTCGCGATCTACCGCGCGCGCCGCTATCGCCTGACCCGCACGGTGTGGCGTGGCGTGCGCTTCTGGATGGACGGCTCGGGCTGGGCCTACGCCTTGCGTGCCTCGCTGTGGGCGCTGCTCGCGATCGTGACGCTCGGCATCGCGCTGCCATGGCGGACCGCGGCGCTCGAACGCTACAAGCTGGAGCATTCCTGGTACGGCGAGCTGCAGGGCCGCTTCGAAGGCCGGGGCTGGGACTTTTTCAAGCGCGTCTGGTGGCTGTGGCTCGTCAGCCCGCTCGCCGTCCTGATCTTCCCGATTCCCTTCTTGTTTGCCTATTACAGAGCGGTGGAATGGCAATGGTGGCTGTCGGGCATCCGCTTCGGCGCCGTCACGGTGCATTCCAGGCTGAAGCCCAACGCGCTGCAGGAGTTTTACTGGAAGGTCATCGGATGGTCCTTTGTTCTGTCGGTCGGGACCGGAATTGTCGTCGGCGGCCTGGGCGCCGCGGTATTCGGCATCAGCAAGGCCCTGACGGAGGCGGCTGATGCCGAATCGCTCGCAACCAGCATCCCTGTCGTCATCATCATCGTCACGGGGATCGGATATCTCCTCTTTGCGCTCGGCCTCAATGTCGTGATCCGGCTCTATCTGTCACGCGACCTCTGGGCCAGGGTGCTGTCGACGACCGTCGTCACCCATCTTGCGGCAGCTGCGAATGTCGCGGCGAAGGGCGAACTCGCGACTGCGACCGGCGAGGGCATCGCCGACGGCCTCGACGTGGCGAGGTTCTGAGATGGCCGCAGCCGGAAATGACATCGTCTACTTCGACGGCACGTCGAGCCGCCGCCATGCCGCGACGCTCGCCTTCGCGGACGCGCTGGAGATATCGGTCGATGGCGAGATCATGACTCGCTGGCCCTACGCCGGGATTCGCCGCGCCGACAGCCAGCCCGGCACGCTGCGCCTCACCTGCGAGGGCGGACCCGTGCTGGCGCGGCTGGAGATTCGTGACCCCGCCATCGCGGCCGAACTGACGAAGCGCGCAACCAATCTCGACGAGCATCACCTCGGCCGCCGCGGCGTGGCAAAGATCGTCGGCTGGTCGCTGGCTGCGGCGATGTCGGTCGTGCTCGTCGTGCTCTACGGCGTGCCGCTCGCCGCCGACCGCCTCGCCCCGCTGGTGCCGGAATCCTTCGAGCGGCGTTTCGGCGACGTGGCGGAGAAGCAGGTCAGGATCGTCTTCGAGGAGAAGGTCTGCAACGCCAGTCCCGCGGGTCAGGCGGCGTTCGAGAAGCTGGTTACGACGTTGCGCAACGCCGCCGGTTTCGACACGTCCGTGCAGTCCGCGGTGCTGTCGAGCGACATCCCGAACGCGCTGGCGCTGCCCGGCGGCAAGATCATCGTGTTCGACAGCCTGATCGCCAAGGCGAACAACCCCGACGAGATCGCCGGCGTGATCGCGCACGAGCTCGGCCATGTCAGGCATCGCGACAACATGCGCGGCCTGATCTACAACGGCGGCAGTTCCTTCCTGATCGGCCTGCTGTTCGGCGACATCACCGGCTCAAGCGCCGTGATCTTCGCTTCGCGCGCCCTGGTCACCTCCTCCTATTCGCGCGAGGCCGAGACCGCCGCCGACACCTTCTCCATCGAGATCATGCAGAAGCTCGGCCGCCCGCCGAAGGCGATGGGCGAGTTGATGATGCGCGTCACCGGCAAGGAAGGCGGCAAGGGGCTGACCATCATCTCGACCCATCCGCTGACCGAGGACCGGCTGGCGCGCATGAGCAAGGAAGACCAGGCCGCCAAGGGACCGCCGCTGCTGACCGATGCGGAGTGGCAGGCGCTCAAGGGCATTTGCGGCAAGGGCAAGGTGTAGATGCGGTAGCCACGTCTGCCGGTTGCGCGCCCGCCACGTCTCGGACAGTTCCCCGTCCGGTTCCGCCCGCTGTTATCTGACGGCGCGCGGGAACGCATCGTCATGGGATTCGTTCGACACCGTAGCAGCGGGCAGGGGCCCCAACCGGAAAGGACTCGGTTCATGAGACTGAACGAAACCCAGCTCAAGCAGACCCTGAACCAGATCAATGCGGAAGTTTTGCCGGACAATCATCCGGCGGCGGCCCAACTTTGCGATCTCTTCGGCGATCACACCTTCTTTCTCGATCAGAGCGGGCTCAAGGTGCTCGAGCCGGCCGAGACGTCGGAGAGCGACGTTCAGACGAGCGAGGTGATCAGCCTTGCCGACTGGTCGGACGCGACACTGACCAGCCTGAAGCCGCATGCACCCGAGCCGACGGGCGCGGTGGTCGTCTTCGATCAGATGAAGCACTGATCGGCAGTCGCGGCGCGGCCGCTTCCACGATTTGTCGTCTCGGCGAAAGGCCGGGACGCAGCACCACTGAGCCGGTAGTCGGGCTGGGCCGGGGCTTCGCTCATTCAGCACCTGTGGCTATGGGACGGATTTCCCACCCGGCCGGCTTGTCGCCGACAGCCAACACGCCGGGGCCCGGGCCCGCGTGTATGTCTTGATACGCCGTGCGAGCCACGGGAGGAGCCATCCGTTGATCTAGATCAATGGGCGGAGGCGTTGCAACGGCCCAAAGTCGGCAAGACCACCGCATAGGAAGGCGTGGTGCTCATGCTCTTTGAGCCCGAACCGGATGATGGAGCGAGGCAGCGATCTCGTTCCAGGCGCTACGACAGAGCGATCGGCCTGCTTTGGCTTCTTGGGACGGCGGGAGCCATTGTTGGGCTGATTTATCTTTTCGGCTTCCTTGACTCGTAAGTCGCCTCCGAGAAGCGAAGCGACGAGGCAGTCCATGTCGCCGCAAGCGGAAGCATGGACTACCTCGCTTTGCACGCAATGACGGCGAATGCAGCGCCGGCGTGCAGTTCAGTCTTCCAGATTGTTCACCTGCTTGACCCAGGTCCGCACGTCGGCGAGCACCGCGGGCAGCACCGCCTTCACGTCCTGCACGGTCATGCCGGCCTTGATGCGGGGGTCGTAGAGCAGGTTGAGCAGATACTGGTCGTAGATGTCGAAATAGCCCATCGAGACGTCGTCGTTGAACATGGTCCATGGCACGGACGCAGTGTCGTTGATCGGGCCGAGCGACTGCAACAGCTCCTCATAGGCGCAGTCGAGGAAGACGAAGTCGCCATTGTCGACGGTGAGGATCACGTCGGAATGCTCGATCTCGAATTTCTCGTTCTTGCGGAATCCGGAGAGGCATTGCGGATCGAGCGAGGTCTTGATCTCCTTTGCCCGCTCGCCGCCATAGAAGGTCGCGATGGTGCGGAACAGGTCGCGGTCGCGCACCATCTTGACCTGCACATTGGCCTTGTCGTCATCGTCGACCATGGCGATATCGAGATGGCGCACGCGCCTCGCGATATCGGCGACGATTTTCGCGATCTGCGCCTTGCGGTCGGCGCGTCCGTCGGCGAACACGCGCACCGGCACCTCGTATTTGCGGATGCGGTCGACGCGGCCCGCGAGGTGGTATTCGGCGCCGAACGCCGTCTTCATGAAGCCTTCGAGGATCTCGCTGTCGGTGAAGTTCTTCTTTTCGGCGCGCTGGCGCGAGGCGACCGCCGGCAGGTCGGCTGCCGCCGGCGGCGGCAGCGCAATCCCGGTCAATGCCGCCAGCGCCGTCGCGATCAAAAGAGTGTGCCGGCGAGGTCTGTTCCGAGGTCGTTTCATTGTCACGACGCTGACACCGGAAGCGGGCGCGGGCAAGGCCCCCGCGTGCATGGATGCCGGCGAATTCCGCGCGTGCGGCGCTAGTTCTTCACCACTACCGTCGTGCCCACCGGCACGCGGCTATAGAGATCGACGACGTCCTCGTTGGTCATGCGGAAGCAGCCGGACGACACCGCCTGTCCGATCGTTTCCGGCTCGTTGGAGCCGTGGATGCGATAGAGCGTCGAGCCCAGATACAGCGCGCGCGCGCCGAGCGGATTATCGACGCCGCCGGGCATGTGGCGCGGCAGGTCGGGGCGGCGGCGGAGCATCTGTGCCGGCGGGGTCCAGGACGGCCACTCCTTCTTTGCGGTAACGCGGTGGGTTCCGCTCCAGCGGAAACCGTCGCGCCCGACGCCGATGCCGTAGCGCAGCGCCTGGCCGCCGGGCAGCACCAGATAGAGCCGCCGCTCGCTGGTGTTGATCAGGATGGTGCCGGGCGCATAATTGGTCTGCAGCATCACCGTGGTCCGCGCGATCGGGCTTCTGCCGCCGCCATAGCCGCCATCGCGGAAATTCGGCCCGCCGCCCATGATGTCGCGCATGTCAAGAAATTGCGCCTGCGCGTGGCCTGCCGCCAGCATTGCCGCTGCCGCGCACAGCACACCGAGCCCCCACTTCATCTTTCTTCCCCGCAAATCAGTTTCAGCCGTCAGCGCCAGACAGGCCATAACGGCTGCGCTTCTGCAACCAACGAGCCTGTTACTGCGGCATTTTGGTTGCGGCCGGTTGCAAAAGGACAACATGCCGGGAGCGATGGCTGCAATGCCCGCTAAACCTTTGACGAAGCGCGTGAACAATGGTTGATCTGCCGGGATTATAACGAACAACCCGAAAACGAAATCGACAGGGGCGGAACGATGAACGGTGCGGAAAGTCTGGTGCGGACATTGGTCGCAGGCGGCGTCGACGTCTGCTTCACCAATCCCGGCACCTCGGAGATGCATTTTGTCGCGGCCCTCGA
>JAEZEU010000185.1 GCA_023432885.1 Pseudomonadota bacterium
AAAATAATTAAGAACGCAATGCACAATTTCCAGGGAGGGTTAGATGCCGGTAGGCAAATCTGCACGCCTGTTTGTTGGGCTGTCCGCTGCGGCGGCGATGCTGGGGATGATGGCCACGGCCGATGCCCAGGAAAAGAAGATCAAGATCGGCGTCATCTATGACCTTACTGGTCCGCTCGCAGGCGGCGGGTCCGAGCTGCAATATATCGGCGCCAAGATCATGCTCGATCATTACGTCAAGACGGGTGTCGAGGGTTACAAGGTCGAGGCTGTCTATGCCGACGCGCAGAGCAAGCCCGACATCGCCATCAACGAGTCGGTCCGCCTGCTCGAGCAGGAAAAGGTCGACATGGTCCTCGGCTTCTTCTCCTCCGCGCAATGCGTGCCAGTTGCCGCGCGCGTCGAGCAGCTCAAGAAGTTTATGTGGATGACCACCTGCATTTCGTCCGCCGTGTTCGCCGACAAGAACTACAAATATGTGTTCCGTCCGCAGGCCAGCGGTGACCAGTTCGGCCAGATGACGATGGATTTCATCGCCCACCAGTCCAAGGAAAAGTTCGGCAAGGAGCCCAAGGATCTGCGCGTGGCAATCATCCACGAGGACGGGTCCTACGGCGTCGACGTCTCCAAGGGCAACGAGGCTGGCGCCAAGAAGGCGGGCTTCCAGATCGTGCTGAAGGAAGGCTATTCGGCGACCGCGCCGGACCTTTCTGCACTGGTGACCAAGCTGAAGCGCGCGCGGCCCGACGTCATCTTCCACACCGGCTATAACCCGGACATTACCCTCTTTGTGCGTCAGGCGCGCGAGCAAGGGTTGAAGTTCGGCGCGCTGGTCGGCCATGGCGCAGGCTATGGCGTCTACGAGAAGCTGAAGGAAGGTCTCGGCGCCGACGCCAACTATCTCTTCAACACCGACCCGATCTCGATCTGGCTCGCCAATCCCAAGGGGCTCGACCCCAAGCTGCTGCCGGTGATCAAGATGGTCGGTGAGGAATTCGACAAGATCAAACCGGGCGTCGCCATCCGCTCCGCCCATGTCGGCATCGCTGCCTCCAACGTCTACGTCTTCATGAACGAGGTGCTGCCGCGCGCGATCAAGAAGTACGGCGGCATCGATCCGGACGCCCTGCGCAAGGCCTCGCTGGAAGTCGACCTGCCCGAAGGCGGCACCATGCTCGGCTTCGGCGTGAAATTCTTCGGCGAGGGTACCCAGATGGCCGGCCAGAACGAGCGCTCGTTCCCGGTGGTGCTGCAATATATCGACGACAAGTCGTATGTGGTGTGGCCGAAGAGCCAGGCGCAGCGTGACGCCGTGCTACCGCTCCCCAAGGGTACGACGTTCAGCCAGCAATAGGCCGGCGTCCAAGGAGTATTGGCGGTGCTTGTCGTGAACGGTCTGGTGAAGCGTTTCGGCGGCTTCACCGCGGTCAACAACGTGTCGTTCAGGGTCGAGAAGGGCGAGATACTCGGCCTGATCGGCCCGAATGGCTCCGGCAAGAGCACGATCTTCAACATGCTGTCGGGCACGCTGGTGCCGACGGCAGGCTCGATCAATTTCGACGGGCACGAGATCGCGGGAGTCGCGCCGCACCGGATCATCAACAGCGGAATCGGCCGCACTTTCCAGATCCCGCGGCCGTTCCGGCGGCTCACCATTTTCGAGAATGTCGAGCTCGCCGGCTTCTATGGCCAGGGTCGCCATAGCCGCAAGAACGGCGACGAGGCGGCGGAGAGGGCGCTTCGCTTGGTCGGCCTTCCGACCGATCGTCGCGCCAGCGTCGACGGACTCGGCGCAGCGGGCCTGAAGAAGCTTGAACTTGCGAAAGCGCTCGCGACGGGACCGAAGCTGCTGCTCGCCGACGAAAGCCTCGGCGGCCTCGACGAGAACGAGATGGATCAAGCCGCCGCCATGCTGCGCAACATTCGCGACGAACTCGGCATCACCATTATCTGGGTCGAGCACATCATGGGCGTCCTGATGCGCGTGGTCGACCGTGTCATGGTGCTCGACCACGGCGTGAAGATTTCGGAAGGGCTGCCGGCCGAAGTGGCAAGCGATCCGCGCGTGATCGAGGTCTACCTCGGCACGGACGCCGACGCGAGCCAGGCCGCTGCCGCGGCGGCCGAAGCGCGCCGCCGGGCGGGGGTGTAGGCCATGCTCCAGCTCAAGTCGGTCGATGCGGGTTACGGCACGTTCCAGGCACTGTTCGGCATCGACCTGGAGGTCAAGGCCGGCGAAGCCGTCGGCGTGATCGGCCCGAACGGCGCCGGCAAGACCACGCTGATGCGCGTGATCTCAGGGCTGATCCGCCCCTCCCGCGGCGCGATCTGGATGGAGGGCGCCGACGTGGTGGCAACCCCGGCGCACAAGATCGTCAGCCTGGGCATCGCGCATGTGCCGGAGAACCGCCGGCTGTTTCCGCGCCTCACCGTCGACGACAACCTCAAGATGGGCGCCTACATGAAGCCGGCGCGCGCCAAATATGCCGAGCGGCTGGAA
>JAEZEU010000201.1 GCA_023432885.1 Pseudomonadota bacterium
ACCTTGGCGTCAGCCGCCTGGGATGGCACGGCGCGGCTGTGGCCGCTCGGTGGCGGCACCAGGCGCGTGCTCGAAGGGCATGCGCAAAACGTCAATGGCGTGGCGTTTACGCCTGACGGCAAATCGCTCGTCACTGTCGGCTACGACCTCACCCTCCGCATCTGGCCGTTGTCAGGGGAGCCGCCTGACGTCATCACGTTGCCGGCGCCGCTCAACGCGGTCGCGGTTGCGCCCGATGGCGCGATCGTCCCCGGCGGGGCCGACGGCAAGCTGCGTTTCCTGTCGGCGAACGCGAAGGAAGCCGGCGAAGTACAGGCTGGCTCGACGCCGATCATTGCGCGTGCGATCTCGCCCGATGGCGTGAGCATAGCTGCGGCGGGCATCGGCGGCACGGTCAACCTGGTCGACCGCAAGACGCGTAGCGTTTCGAGCGTGCTGGCAGGCCCGGGGCTTCCCGTCTGGTCCGTGGCGTTCATGCCTGACGGTGCGACGCTGCTCACCGGCGGCGCCGACGCCACCATCCGGCGCTGGAATGCGCAGACCGGCAATCCTGTCGGCTCGCCGCAGCCGGGCGCGTCCGGCGATCCCCTTGCCGCCTATGCCGGAGATCACGGCGCGCAGGTATTTCGAGCCTGCATCGCCTGCCATACTCTGTCCGAGAAGGACGGTCCGCGCGCGGGGCCGACGCTGGCAGGGATATTCGGGCGCAAGATCGCTTCGCTGCCGGGCTATCGCTTCTCGGACGCGCTGAAGCAAATGAATATCGTGTGGACGCCGGAAACGGTGTCGCAATTGTTCGAGGTCGGTCCCAACGCCTATACGCCCGGGACGAAAATGCCGGAGCAGCGCATCGGATCGGCAGAAGACCGCAAGGCGCTCACCGATTTCCTCGGCCGTGCAACGGCGAAATAGTCACTTCTTGTCGCGCTCGCGCAGATAATCGTCGGTGGTGCGTGGCAAGGGCCGCTCGGGAACGCCCGCAAAGGGATCGAACTGCTGCTCGCTCATGGTGATGACGCGGCAGTCCGCGCACATCCTGATCGCATCGGCGCGGCCGGCGGCGGCCGGATACATCCAGTGCCGGCCCTCGAGCTTGGCAGCGACCTTCTCGATCGTGCTCTTCACACCGAACGGCTTGCTGCAGCGGATGCAGAGCGCCGGCTCCTCTTCCTTGATCAGGCGCGCAGTGGCACGGCTGGCGCGGAAATCGATCTGCGGCTGCAAGCTGATGACCTTTTCGGGACAGGTCGCCTTGCACAGGCCGCACTGCACGCAGGCGTCCTCGACAAATTTCAGCGCGGGCCGGTCGGGATCATCCAGCAGCGCTCCGGTCGGGCAGGCCGACACGCAGGATAGGCACAGAGTGCAGCCTTCGACATTGATATTGACCGCCCCCAGTGGTGCGCCTTCGGGCAGCGCGATCACATCGACCGGTGCCGGGGCTACCTTGTGCAATTCCGAAAGCGCAAAACGCAGGACATCGCGCCGCTTGCCAACGGTGCGGAAGGTTGCGGGCTGCGCCACCGCGATTGACGGCTCGATGCTGTAGAGCGCCGCGCCCAGCGCATCGGGATCGTCGGTTTCGATGGTGGCGACGCGGCGGCCGGCAAAGCCGAGACCGGAGAGGATCGCATCCGCCATCGCAATGGTCTGCGTGAGACCGGCAACATCGTGCAGTGGCTTTGAGCGCAGCACGAAACGCACATCCGTTGCACCATAGGCAAAAGCGGCGACGATCACCTCCAGCCCAATCTGCGTGATCTCATTCACTGCGAGCGGCAACACATGTGCGGGCAGGCCGTCGCCGTGGCGCGCGAGAGCCTCGATCAGTGCGGTGCCGTGCTGGCCGTCATGCAACAGCAGAACCGGTGTTGTGCCGCCAGCCTGGTGGTATGTCTGCAGCATGGCGCGAACCTTGTGCACCAGGGTGTCGGCAGGCGGCAACGCGTAGGAGGCCGCGCCGGTAGGGCAGGCGGCGGCACATTGGCCGCACCCGGCGCAAATCTCCGCGCTGATCTTGACGTGATCGCCGTTGGGCACGATCGCCCCGGTCGGGCAGAGATCGAGACAGCGATGGCAACCGGTGAGCTTTGAGCGCGAATGGGCGCAAAGCTCGGCGGTGAAGTTGATGAATTGAGGCTTGTCGAAACTGCCGACGAGGTCGCGCGCCTTCAGCACCGCACGCAGCATCGCCGCGGGATTCTTGGGGTCGGCGCGCAGATAGCCGTCGCGCAGATCGTGCGCAGGAAACAGGGCCGGCCCGCCGGAAAGGTCGAGCATGAGATCGCAGCGCGACGTCGCGCCACTGCGCGGCGCGTCGAACACAAAGGCGTCGCGAGATGAGGGGCGGGGTGCGGCGAAATCGTCGATAGTGAGCTCGAAGGCGCCGAAATGTCCCTTGGCGTTGCGGATGGTTCCCTTGACCACCGGGAATGCGTTGATTGACGGCGGCGTGATCTCCGAGGGGTTTTTGATCATCACGGTGACGTCGAGGTGGTCGGCGAGCAGTTTGGCGGCCTCGATTGCGGTCTCATCGCAGCCGTAGATCAGGATGACGCCATCGCTCGACAGCGACACCAACGGAACGTCCGGCGCAGGTTCACCAGCGGCTGCGAGCAGCGCGGCCATCTTCGGTCCCGCAGCGGCGCCTTGTTTCGACCAGCCGGCGGTTTCCCGCACATTCACGAACTGGATTTGGTCGGTGCGTTCGCCGGCCTCAATGCCGAACAGCGGTGCTTCCTGGGTGCACGCAACGGTCAGCGGCCCTTCGGCTTGCGCAGCGTTGCGGAACCGCTCGATTTCGGAGCGACACAGATGTCGAAAGCTTTTGATCTCGCTGTTTCGGCAGCCGCGCTCGATTGCAGCCGCATCGAGGCGCATGGTGTCTTCACAGGAGCACATCAATATCTTCTGGGGCGGATGTGCCATGTGCGGTCGCTTGCTCCAATGAGTTGATGAAGGAACAGCCGAATGCGGACTCGCCCCGGCCGCCCGGCTCGTATAATCATTCTAAACAGAAAAAAGGAAGCCGGAGCAAGCTTTTGCCGACTGCACGGACGCGTGGAACCGTCACCGAACGCATCGATCTGCCGCCGCCTTACACTTTGGTGCGGCTGCGCGAGAGCGGCGAGGCGTTTGCACATGCGCTCGAGATTGCCGGCCGCAGCGGCGCCGGGACGCTCGTCTATGTCGGCCGGTTCGACCTCGCAGAGTTCGCCGTCGTGCTCGAGCCGAGCGAACCATTGCACAGCGCCCGGCGGGCGTTCTATGCCGGCATGGTGGCCCTGACCAATGCGCTCCGCGCCTACGCACCGCCGAACAAGCCGGTGACGATCGACTGGCCGGACGCGGTCCGCGTCGATGGCGGCCTTGTCGGCGGCGGAAGGCTGGGCTGGCCCAAATCGGTCCGGGAGGATGAGACCCCGCCCTGGCTGGTTTTCGGTGCCATGCTCCGCACAGTCGCCCTGCCGGAGACGGAGGCCGGCGTCCATCCGCTGGCTTCCGCCCTGCAGGAAGAAGGTTTTGGCGAGATCGGTGCGGTGGAAGTGACCGAGAGCTTTGCCCGGCATTTGATGGTGGCATTCGATCGTTGGCAGGCCGACGGGTTTGGTGCCGTCGCGCATCAATATCTTGCCCTGATCGAGCGGCAGAAGCAGACGAGCCGGCGCATCGAAGCCAATGGAAATTTCGTCGTGCAGCGGCTCGGCGGCGAGAAGGCGGCGCCGATCGAACTGGCGCAGGTGCTGGCAAAACCGACCTGGCTTGATCCTGACAGCGGAGGGCCGCGGCTGTGAAGCTGTTGCGCACTATTACGCTCGATCCGTCCGACACATTCGTGTTCGACGTGGCGGCGGAACCCGGCGACTGGGCCGTATCGGGCGCCTTCCGCTTCTACGAGCGTGACCCGGCCGCGCTCGCGGGGAAAGATCGCGCCGCCTTCCGCGGCGGGTTCCTGGGCGTGCAATCCTGGGGTTGGTCGACGCTGGTGCAGATCGTCCACGCTACCGAGGACGATCGCCGCGCGCTGGTCGAACTCCTGGCGGCACAGCTCGTGGATAAACTCGGCGCGCCCGACCTCGCGACCGCGCGCCCCGCGGCAGAGGAGGAAGTCGCGTTCGTGGAATCGCTGTGTACCCATCCAATCTCCAGCCTGATTGCGGTTCACCGCGCGGTCAGCGACGGCGAGGTGCGGGAATCCTTCCGCCGGCTGCAATTGAAGGAAGGGCAGGATCGCCACAGCAAGGCCTTCTCCTTCATGGAGATCGAGGAGGATGCGGAAGCCGATTCCCGTCTCAATCTTGCCGACTTGACCCTGGAGCCGCGGCACCAATGAAGGATTTCTGGATCTCCTGCGGCCATCACCTGCTCGACCGCAACGACAGCGGCGGGCTGGTCGTGACCGACGAATTCCTGAAGGCTTATTTTGCGCGCCCGGAACTGATGCCGCCGGACGATGCCTGTGCGGTCGAGCGGCGGCTGCATCGCGAGTTGTTGGCGGATCCGCGGCGGCCGGTGGAGCCAGGTGAAGTTGCCGAGATCGCCGACGCCGATGCGCGCGAGAACTGGCAGTTCGTGCTGGCGTTTCGCGACCTGCTGCTGAAGCACGCGACGCTGGAAGCGGCTTATCTCGCGCTGATCCGCACGGGTTCGGTCAGCCTGCCGCCGCTGTTCGTCAACCAGCTGGTCCACGTCATTCTGCGCAACGCACTGGACGGCTGCGAAGACCCCTTCATGCTCCGCGCGGCCGAGCTCTTCTTCCGGCCACAACGGTTGATGCTGCACGAGAACTCCGTGCTGCTGGGCGATGCCGAGGTGATCGGCGGCATCACTCCGACGCCGGTGCTCTCGCTAATGTCGATGCTGGGGGCCACCCACGACCTCGAGGTCGAGGTGCTCGACGAGGAAAATGCCGGACACTACTGGCATCGCAGCGATCAATTCGACATGGGCCTTGACTTAACCGCAGGACGGCGCGGGCAGGCGGCGCTCGCCGGTGTGATCGCGCGCTGGCTGTCGCACCTGCTCGGTATCGAGGTCTCGATCGAGCCGCTGATGGAACTGCGCGATGCCAGGCTTACCTGGTATGTCGGGCTGGACACCGATGCGACGGCCATTGGTGACAGGCTGTGGCACGGCGAGGCGCTGGACGAAGAAACAAACGGCCGTGTGCTGGGGCTCTATAGGCTGACCTTTGCCGATCCAGCCCCGGTGCTGGAAGAAGTGGGACGCGAGCCGGTTTACCTGATCATGGCGATGTCGGCGCAGAAACTGGTGCGGCTCAAGCCGCAAAATCTGCTGACAGGATTGCCGATCCGCCATCTGGAGGCTGCCACATGAGGCCCGCGCCGCTGTCGCAAATTCTGGTCGGTGTCGTGGTCGAGCGCCGCAAAGCAGAGTCGCCCTGGATCGATTTCCTGTGGCGGCCGGTCGGCATCTTGCCGGACGCGCCCGACATGCCGCCGTGGAGTGTGTTACGCGAGGAAGGGGAGAGCGTGTTGTTCTATGCCGGCAGCCGGACCATCGATTTCCATCGCTCGGAGACGGCGCGTTATCGCGACAATCTCGCTACCGGCAGCCCGCTGCTGTGGGTCGTGCTGAGCCCGGCGGAGGGCGATTGGCCGTACGCATTGGCCGCAGTGACGGCCGATCCCGCAGAGGGAGAGGTCTTTACGGAAGCAGGCGCAAATCTGGTCGAAACTGTGTCCATGCCGGATGCCGTGCGCGAAACGGTTGAAAGCTTCGTCGCCGAGCACCACGTCGAGCGGGAGTTCGTCAAGCGCAAGCGGGATCGCGCCAATCCGGAAGCGCTCGCGCGCCGTCAGCCCGAAGGCGGACAGGAATGAGCGAAGAAGAGTTCCTCAAGCGCTGGTCGCGCCGCAAGCAGGAGGCCAGGCAGGAAGCAGAGGCCGCCGAGCAGGCGTCGCCGTCACCTGTGGCCGAAACGAACCTGCGGCCGTGCGCACCTGAGACGGCCTTGGAGCCCGAGATCGATCTCTCGGAATTGCCGTCGCTCGATTCGATTACCGCAGAGACCGACATCACCGCGTTCCTGCGCAAGGGAATCCCCGCCGACTTGAGCCGTGCGGCGCTTCGTCGCGTTTGGGCTGCCGATCCCGCGATCCGCGACTTCGTCGGGCTCGCCGAAAATGCATGGGATTTTACCGATCCCAACGCCATGCCCGGCTTCGGTGCGCTGCACAGCACGCCAGAACAGATCGGCGCCATGGTCGAGCGAGTCATCGGCGGGGCGCGCGAAACGGCCGAGAAATTGGTGTCCGAAGGGCCTCAGAGGGAATTACCGCAACAAGAATCCGATCCGGAGCCGGGCGTTTCGACCGGCCCGGAGGCATTGCAGGCCCCCGTCGGCGCGGCGCTGACACCTTCAGCAGAACCGGAACCTAATGTTGCAATGCAACCAGAAGCTTCAGGCGAAGATGGCGATGTTATGCCGATCCGGAGGCGCACACATGGCGGCGCCTTGCCTATCTGAAGACGTGCGACCAAAGGCATAGTCCCAGGCTATCCAGAACGATTGACCACGTGGCGGCGTCCGATTAGTCTTTTTAGATCAAGACTAAATCAAGTGGGACAAGCAATGAATCAGCTTGGGGAGCGGAGGTCCTGGTGCGGGATCCCGGTCTAACGCGAGCCATCGAAAAGGTTGGCGGGGTCGCCGAACTTGCCCGAAAAATCGGAATTGCCCAGCCTTCGGTTTCCAACTGGAACCGGGTGCCGGCTCAACGTGTGATTGCGGTCGAGGCGGCCACGGGAATTTCGCGACGCGAACTTCGTCCCGATCTTTATGACGAGAGCGAACCCGTGGGAAATCAGGCGATCGATCCCATCGACGCCGGCCGCGCGCATGAATACCTGCTGCTCGGCTCACTCCTCTCGGAGCCGCCGTCGAAGAAATTGCTCGCCGCGATCGCCAGGCTCAGCGGCGACGACACGCCCCTTGGCCGTGCGCATGCGGCGCTCGGAGCGGCCGCACAGGATGCTGTGGCCGGCGCGGTCGAGCGCGAATATTTCGACCTCTTCATCGGTGTCGGCCGCGGCGAAGTCCTGCCCTATGCCTCCTATTATCTGACCGGCTTCCTGCATGAGCGGCCGTTGGCGCGATTGCGCGGCGATCTCCTCGAATTCGGCATCGAGCGGTCCGATAACAATCCGGAGCCGGAAGATAACGCTGCGACGCTGTGCGAGATCATGGCCGGCTTCGCCGATGGCCGGTTTGCGGCGTCACATGAGCAGCAGCGCCAATTCTTCGAGAAGCACATCGCGCCCTGGATGGGCCGGATGTTTGCCGATCTGGAGAAGGCGGGAGCTGCACAATTCTACCGGCCGGTCGGCGCGCTCGGCCGGCTGTTTCTCGAAATCGAAGCGGAAGCTTTCAGGTTCGCCAACTGACCAACGCTCGTTTGGTCCGGGAGAGATGCGATGAAGGACGAAGACAAAACCACGGTCGGCAGGCGCGACTTCCTTCGGAAGGTCGGCATCGGCGCGGTCGGTGCTGGCGCGACGGTGGCGGCGCCGCTGACAGGGCCGGCGCGCGCCGATACCGAGACGAACGATGAGAAGCGCAAGGCGCGCTATCAGGAAACCGATCACATCAAGACGTACTACCGCGTCAACAGCTATCCGCGCTGAGGGAGGCCGCTGTGCTGATTAAGAAAACCCACCGCACGCGTTCGGAGAACGCTTCCCGCGGCAGCGTTGCCGAGCAGCTTGGCGGACAGGCTGCGGGCCTCGACCGCCGCACCTTCCTGCGCCGCTCTGGCCTCGCCGGTGGCGGACTTGCCGCGCTGAGCACGCTGCCTTTGGCCAGCGTCCGCAAAGCGGAAGCCGCCGCCGCCGGACCGCTGACCGCCGGCGCCGTCGTGAAGAAGAACATCTGTACGCATTGTTCGGTGGGCTGCACCGTGATCGGTGAGGTCGTCAACGGCGTGTGGGTCGGACAGGAGCCCGGCTGGGATTCCCCGATCAACCGCGGCTCGCATTGCGCCAAGGGCGCGGCGACCCGCGAACTCGTGCATAGCGATCGCCGCCTGCGCTATCCGATGAAGCTGGTGGATGGGCAGTGGACCCGGATCTCCTGGGACGTCGCCATCAACGAGATCGGCGACAAGCTTATGCAGATCCGCGAAAAGAACGGCGCCGACTCCGTCTACTGGCTGGGCTCGGCCAAATTCACCAATGAGGGCGCATACCTCAACCGCAAGCTTGCGGCGTTCTGGGGCACCAACAACTCCGACCACCAGGCGCGTATCTGTCACTCCACCACGGTCGCCGGCGTAGCCAACACCTGGGGCTACGGCGCGATGACCAACAGCTACACGGATATCCGAAATTCCAAGACCATGATCATCATGGGCGGCAATCCCGCGGAGGCACATCCGGTGTCCTTGCAGCACTTGCTGGAAGGCAAGGAAATGCAGCGCGCCAACATGATCGTGATCGATCCGCGCATGACCCGCACCGCCGCGCATGCCACTGAATATGTGCGCATCCGCTCCGGAACGGACATTCCCGTAGTCTGGGGCATGCTCTGGCACATCTTCAAGAACGGCTGGGAAGACAAGCAGTTCATCGAGCAGCGCGTCTACGGCATGGACGACATCCGCAAGGAGGTCGAGAAATATCCGCCTGACGTGGTCGAGCAGATCACCGGAGTGCCGGGCGCACAGCTCGAGCGCGTCGCCAAGCTGTTCGCAACGCAAAAGCCGTCGACGCTGATCTGGTGCATGGGCGCGACCCAGCACACCGTGGGCACCGCCAACGTGCGCGCATTCTGCGTCTTGCTGCTGGCCACCGGAAACGTCGGGGCGCCCGGCACCGGCGCCAACATCTTCCGCGGCCACACCAACGTGCAGGGCGCCACCGACCTCGGCCTCGATATCGTTACGCTGCCGCTCTATTACGGCCTCGTCGAAGGTGCCTGGCGGCATTGGGCCCGCGTCTGGGACGTACCGTACGACTGGTTCGTCGACCGGTTCGACAAGATCACGGCCGCGGACGGCAAGGTCAGCAACACCATGAACACGCCCGGTATCCCGTCGACCCGCTGGTTCGACGCGACGCTTTACGACAAGAAGGACGTGTCGCAGAAGGACAACATCAAGGCGATGTTCGTGATGGGCCACGGCGGCAACACCGTCACGCGCATGCCGGACGCGCAGAAGGGCATTGAGGCGCTCGATCTGCTCGTCGTCGCCGACCCCGTGCCGACAACCTGGGCGGCGCTGGCGCCGGGACGCAAGAACAACACCTATCTTCTGCCGATCGCGACCAGCTATGAGACCGCCGGTTCGCGCACCGCGTCCAACCGTGCCATCCAGTGGGGCGAGCAGATCGTCAAGCCGATCTTCGAGTGCAAGGACGACAACGAGGTGATGTATCTCCTCGCCAAGAAGCTCGGCTTTGCCGACCTGATGTTCAAGAACATCAAAGTCGAGAACAACCTCCCTGTGGTCGAGGACATCACCCGCGAAATCAACCGCGGCGGCTGGTCCACCGGCTATTGCGGACAGTCGCCGGAGCGGCTGAAGTCGCATATGGCGAACCAGAAAGACTTCGACATGCTCACCCAGAAGGCCACGACCGGGCCGAATAAGGGTGACTATTACGGTCTGCCTTGGCCGTGCTGGGGCACGCCGGAATTCAAGCATCCCGGCACGCCGCTGCTCTACAATACCACGCTGTCGATCAAGGAAGGCGGCGGCACCTTCCGCGCCCGCTTCGGCGTGGAGCGCGAGGAGACGCTGCCCGACGGCACCAAGCGCAAGGTCAGCCTGCTCGGCAACGGCTACTACTCGAAGGATTCCGAGATCAAGGACGGCTATCCCGAGTTCACGCTCGGCGTCCTGAAGAAGCTCGGCTGGGACAAGGACCTGACGGAAGCCGAGCTTGCGGTCATCAACAAGGTCAACTCCGCCAACCCGGATTCGGTGTCCTGGTCGATCGATCTGTCGGGCGGCATCCAGCGCGTGGCGATCGAGCACGGCTGCATTCCCTACGGCAACGGCAAGGCGCGCGCCAACGCCTTCGGCCTGCCGGACGCTATCCCGACCCATCGCGAGCCGATCTACACGCCGCGTCCGGAGCTTGTTGCGAAATGGCCGACGCTGCCGAATGCGCGGCAGTTCCGCATGCCCAACATCGGCTTCGACGTGCAGAAGGCGGCGGTCGAGAAGGGGATTGCAAAGCAGTTCCCGCTGATCCTCACCTCGGGCCGTCTGGTCGAGTATGAAGGCGGCGGCGAGGAGACGCGCTCCAACAAATGGCTCGCTGAGTTGCAACAGGACATGTTCATCGAGATCAACCCGTCGGACGCCGCCGAGCGTGGCATCAAGGACGGCTCCTGGGTCTGGGTGACCGGCGCCGAGCACAACTCGAAAGCCCGCATGAAGGCGCTCGTCACTGAGCGTGTCGGCAAGGGCGTCACCTGGTGTCCATTCCACTTCGCAGGCTGGTTCCAGGGCGTCGACCAGCGCGGCAACTACCCGAAGGGCACCGATCCCGTGGTGCTCGGCGAAAGCGTCAACAGCATCACCACCTACGGCTTCGATCCGGTTACCGGCATGCAGGAGCCCAAGGCCACCCTGTGTCAGGTTCGGGCAGCTTAAGGAGACAGCGTCATGGCTCGAATGAAATTTCTCTGCGACGCTGACCGTTGCATCGAATGCAACGCCTGCGTAACCGCCTGCAAGAACGAGCATGAGGTGCCCTGGGGCATCAACCGGCGCCGCGTTGTCACCATCAACGACGGCAAGCCCGGCGAACGCTCGATCTCGATGGCCTGCATGCACTGCACCGACGCACCCTGTGCTGCGGTGTGTCCGGTGAACTGCTTCTACACCACCGCCGACGCCGTGGTGCTGCACTCCAAGGACCTTTGCATCGGTTGCGGCTACTGCTTCTACGCCTGTCCTTTCGGCGCGCCGCAATATCCGAAGGTCGGCAACTTTGGCTCGCGCGGCAAGATGGACAAGTGCACCTTCTGTGCCGGCGGGCCCGAAGCCGATGGCAGCAAGGCGGAGTACGAGAAGTACGGCGCCAATCGACTTGCTGAGGGCAAGCTGCCGCTCTGCGCCGAGATGTGCTCGACCAAATCGCTGCTCGCCGGCGACGGCGAGATCATCGCCCAGATCTATAAAGAGAGGGTGATCAAGCGCGGCTACGGCTCCGGCGCCTGGGGGTGGAAAACGGCCTATCGGGAGTCGATCGACACCTAAGTCGGCCGCTCGCGGCATGAGGATGAACTGAAGCCGTTCCGGCCTGACCGCAACGGCGCCTGTGGAATGGAGCAGGGTAATGGCATCTCTGACAAGAATTCTCCGCCTCATGCTTGGGGCCTGGGCTATGGTGCTTCTGGTTGCGCTTGCCGCACCCGTCCAGGCACAGCAGCCGAGCTCGGTGAATCCCACCGCCAGCTCGGTGAAGGAGCAGCAGCTCTTGCAGGAGCTGAACCGCATCCAGGGCCGGGTCACTATTCCCGACCAGCGTTCCGGCGTACTGGAGCAGCCGGCCGGGCGCGACTGGCGTTATTTCCGCGACGTCACGCTGCGCTGGATCGGCGGAATCGCCATCCTCGGCGTGATCGCCGCCCTCATCATCTTCTATCTCACCCGCGGCATGGTCAGGATCGAGGGCGGCCGGTCCGGCCGCAGTATCGTGCGCTTCAATGCGTTCGAGCGCGCCGTGCACTGGATGACTGCGACGTGCTTCATCATCCTCGCGATCTCCGGGCTGAACATCACATTCGGTCGTCCGTTGTTGATCCCGTTGATCGGGCTGGAGGCCTTCTCCGACTGGTCGCAATGGGCGAAATACGCCCACAACTATCTGAGCTTTCCTTTCACCATCGGCGTGATCCTGATTTTCCTGATGTGGATCGGCGGCAATATCCCCAACAAGGTGGATGTCGACTGGGTCAAGCGGGGAGGCGGCCTTGTGGGCGACGATCACCCGCCGGCCTATCGCTTCAATGCCGGCCAGAAGTTCATGTACTGGGTCGTCGTCCTCGGCGGCGGCGCGGTAGCCGTCACCGGCTATATCCTGATGTTCCCGTTCTACGCCGCGGGCATTGAGGGCATGCAGCTTGCGTCGGTGGTGCATGCCGTCGTGGCCGTGCTGTTTGTCGCGGCGATGATCGCACACATCTATATCGGTACGATCGGCATGGAAGGCGCATTCGAGGCTATGGGCTCGGGCACTGTCGACGTGAACTGGGCGAAGGAACATCACAGCCTGTGGCTGGATCAACAGAAGGCCCGTGAGGCGGCTGCGGATGCCCGCTCGGCTGCGGCTGCGCCAGCGGAATAGATGAGAGGAAAGACGCCATGAGAGCCTTTGTTCTGGCATTGGTCGCAGCCGCCGTCATCGCGGTCGCCTGGGCCGGCTTCCTCGACCAGGTGCAGGAGCCGGTGTCGGAAGCCTTCGCGACGACCGGCGTCCGCCTCTAGTCTAGCCGGCACCAGGATCGTCTCCGCCCCGGATCGGAACCCCCGGAGGGACCGCGCGTTCTACGGTTGAACCTTTTGCCTCTGATCGGGACATACCGACGGGAGGCAAGGTCTCGGAGGTCGCGTTATGACCAACTGGCATGACTCAATGGTGGACAGGCCGGAGTCGGACAGTGCGGCTTATGCCACCGGCTGGACGATCAGCGGGCTCGCCGTTCTCTGCACCATCCTGACGGTCTGGGTGCTCGGGATTTAGATCTAGTGGCGGCATCGCCAAACGAAAACCCCAGGGGGATGCCCTGGGGTCTCTGGTTTGCGATGGAGCGCTTAGGCTTCAGTACCTGGCGACCGGTGCACCCCAGTCGAACTTGTAGTTCACGCCGACCTTGGCGATCGAGAGCGTGTTCTTGAGGTCCGCGTTGACATTGACGAGAGCGCCGCCGGTAAGGGCCGGATTGATCGCGAAGGTTTCGTTCTTCCGGTCAAACTGCAGGTAGTTGTACTCGATGAACGCGGTCCAGTTCGGCGTGATCTGCCACTCGGTGCCCAAGCCGACCAGCCAACCAAAGTGAGTGGTTTCCCGGCTGGTCAGGTCGCCGCCTGGACCAAAAAGACCACCACCCGGCAGGCCTACCGAGTGCGTGCTGTTCATCCAGGCGGCGCCGCCCTTTGCGTAGACCAGGCCGCGGTCGAGGACCACCGCGCCAAGACGGCCGGACACAGTGGCAAGCCAGTCCGTCTTCGTGGTGCACGACAAGACGACCATGCAGGGAGAGGTCCCCTTGATGTCGGCGCCGGCGAAGTCACCCTGCACGCCGATGACGGCCCAACCCGCCTGCCAGTTATAGCCCGCCTGGACACCGCCCAGGAAACCGCTTCTGCTGGTCTGAGAGAACGGGATGCCGAGATTGTTGATAGCGATTGGAATCGCCGGAACGGCAAATCCGGTCAGCGTCGATTCAGTTTCACCCCAGCCCGCGCCGACATGGGCGCCAATATAAAAGCCGGTCCAATTCCAGATCGGGGCAGGTGCCGCGATCGGGCGAGCTTTAACAGCCAAGTCGGCGGCCGAAGCCAAGGTGCTTGTTGCAAGTAGCGCCGCTGCGGCGGCAATCGCTCTCCTGATCATTATAATCTCCAAAAATAGGGTACGCCCTGTACTCGCAATTTCATCCGTGAAACTACGGAGATGTCGGACCTTTAGGCGGTCCTTTGGGC
>JAEZEU010000216.1 GCA_023432885.1 Pseudomonadota bacterium
AGTATCCGGAGTTCAGCCAGACGGCCGCTGACGACTTCATGATCGCAGACCTGCGCGACGTCTATAACTGTCGCGAGGCCGTCGACCGTCGGTTCGACGAGGTCTATCAGCTCGCCGCTGACATGGGTGGTGCGGGCTACATTTTCACCGGCGAAAATGACGCCGACATCATGCACAATTCGGCAACAATCAACCTCAATATCCTAGACGTCTGCTACAGACGGAACGTGAAGCGTGTCTTCTACTCGTCGTCCGCCTGCATATATCCGGCATACAATCAGGAAGATCCGGACAATCCCGACTGCCGGGAGTCGTCTGCATATCCTGCGGCTCCAGATTCCGAGTATGGCTGGGAGAAGCTGTTTTCCGAGCGACTTTATCTTGCCTACAACCGCAATCATGGCATGGAATGCCGCGTAGCCCGCTATCACAACATATTTGGCCCGGAAGGGACCTGGACAGGAGGCAAGGAGAAGGCGCCTGCCGCACTCTGCCGAAAAGTCGCGGAAGCCCATGATGGCGGTGAGATTGAAATTTGGGGTGACGGGATGCAGACCCGCTCCTTCCTGTATATCGATCAGTGCGTGAAGGCGACGCTGCTTCTCACCCGGTCCACCTTCGAAGGCCCCGTGAACATCGGCTCCGAGGAGATGGTGACGATCAACGGGCTTGCCGAGAGGATCAAGGGGATAGCCAGGAAGGATCTCACCATCCGTCACATACCGGGGCCGCTCGGCGTACGAGGGCGAAACTCGCACAATGAGCTCATCCGTCAGCGGCTTGGCTGGGCTCCTGACCAGCCATTGGACGACGGCCTTCGGCAGACCTACGCCTGCATTTCCGAACAGGTCGAACGTCGGCGCGGCCGCAACACCCAAAAGGCAGCCGAATAACATCTGACTGGGGGCATATTATGCAAGCAACAACGAAACCATCCAGCTTGTCCGTCATAGGCCTCGGAAAGCTCGGAGCGCCGATGGCCGCTGTCTTCGGCGCCAAGGGATACGAGGTTATCGGTGTCGATCTGAATGAAGGTTTTGTGGCCGCGATCAACCAAGGCAGAGCACCGGTCGAGGAGCCGCAGCTGCAGGCTTACCTCGATCGTTCAGAGGGCCGGGTGCGCGCGACGGTCGACTACGACGAAGCGATCCTGAACAGCGATGCGACCTTCATCATCGTTCCGACGCCGTCCGGTTCAGATCGGCTGTTCAGCAACCGCTTCGTCATCGAGGCGATGGAGAAGATCGGTCACGCCTTGCGACGCAAGGAAGGCTATCATGTCGTGGTGGTCACCAGTACCGTGATGCCCGGTTCGACCGGAGGAGAGATTCGTGCGGCACTGGAGCGCAGCTCGCATCGGATCGTGGGGCGCGATCTGGGTCTCTGCTACAGCCCGGAGTTCATTGCCCTTGGCTCGGTAGTGCATGACATGCTCAATCCCGACATGTTGTTGATC
Source organism: Pseudomonadota bacterium (assembly GCA_023432885.1). Lineage (GTDB taxonomy): Bacteria > Pseudomonadota > Alphaproteobacteria > Rhizobiales > Xanthobacteraceae > Bradyrhizobium. The sequence goes on from JAEZEU010000216.1 coordinate 1,457, forward strand.
GGAGAATCCGATGCCCGTGCCGGTGACGTTCTGGAGGCCATCTATCGCCAGTCCACCGAGAGCAATCCCGAGTTCCACCGCATGAACTTCGTGAGTGCCGAGCTTTGCAAGATCTCCGTCAATACCTTCGTCACCACAAAGATCTCTTACGCTAACATGATTGCCGAAATGTGCGATCGTCTGCCAGGTGCGGACGCGGAGGTTGTGACGCGCGCGGTCGGCGCCGACAGTCGCATCGGCCGCAAGTACCTTAAGCCGGCCGTCGGATACGGCGGGCCGTGCTTCCCGCGCGACAACAAGGCGTTCGCGGCCCTCGGGCGGAAGCTCGGGGTGAACTGCGCGCTGGCAGAAGCCACCGATCACATCAACGACCACCAGATTAGCCGGCTGCTGGGAGCAGTCGAGGCTTCCGTCGCTCCGGGTGGGCGGGTAACAATCCTCGGCCTCTCGTATAAGCCTCATACGCACGTCATTGAGGAAAGTCAGGGTGTCATGCTGGCGGCGCGGCTAGCCAAATCCGGCTTCGCCGTGACGGTCCACGACCCACTGGCCAACGGAGCAGCCCGAGCTGTGCTCGACGGTGCCGTGGCCTTCGAAGAGGAAGCCGAAAAGGCTATTCGCGACAGCAACGCAGTCGTGGTGATGACGCCATGGCCGCAGTTTTCCGGATTGCAGTGGAATATCGGGATTGCAGGACAGGCGGAGCGAACCGTGATCGACCCCTGGGGAGTAGCGCGTGCCGCAACCGGCGTTCGCCTGGTGCGGCTCGGGACGGGTGATTGGCGGACGGGCCGAGGGCATGAACCCACGGCGGAGCAGCGGCTGGGCTGACTCAAGCAGCGAGGAATCTCAAGTGCTCTCGATCGTTCTTTACGGCCGTAACGACAATTACGGTTACAATCTGCATAAGCGGGCGGCGCTGAGCCTCAACTGCATGGCTGAGGTATTGTCCGATGTCGACGATGAGATTCTGTTCGTAGATTACAATACTCCCGACGACTTCCCCACGTTTCCCGAGGCAATCGCAGACACGCTGACGGAGAAGGCCAAGAAGTATCTCAAGGTCCTGCGGGCTCGTCCGAACGTTCATGCGCGCTTTGCAGAGCGTACTCACCTTGTGGCACTCGAGCCCGTGGCCCGCAACATAGCTGTGCGGCGTTCGAATCCGGCGAATCGCTGGATCCTGTCCACCAACACCGACATGATCTTCGTGCCACGGCACAATAAGTCACTGAGTGAGATCGTGCGCGACCTGCCCAAAAAACACTATGGTATTCCTCGCTTTGAGGTGCCAGAGACGTTGTGGGAAGGACTCGATCGGCGCGATCCCGCAGGCGTCATCAACACGATCGGGCGATGGGGGTCAGAGCTGCACCTCAACGAGATCGTCGCAGGGATGAAGCCTTTTCTCTTTGATGCGCCCGGAGATTTCCAGCTCATTGAACGGAGCGATCTCTTCGCGATTCAGGGGTTCAACGAGGAGATGCTCCTCGGCTGGCACGTGGATGCGAACATCGCCAAGCGTCTGAGCCTCATCCACGGCAATATTGGCGATTTGACGGATCAGCTCTTCGGTTATCACTGCGATCACACGCGGCAAGTGACGCCGATGCACAAAGCTAACGCTTTGGAGAATAACTACGACCGGTTTTTCTTCACCGTGACGGAGCCCGATCTTCCGGACCAGGCTGAAACCTGGGGCAGTCCTGACGATACTGTCGAAGAGGTTCGTATCATTGACTTGCAGGAAAGCGCCTATATCAGCTCGCTTGCAGCTCTGATGAGCTCGCCACTCGCTGAACCGCTACGTAGCGCTTACGTCACAGAATCTTACAATCGCAGCGGCTACACTCCCGAGCACGTCCTTCCCTTTCTTCTCGACATATTCGCCTCCGCCCCACGGAGCTGGCAGCCAGCATGGCTGGGCTCGCCGGGCACGATGTTCCGCCTCTTTGTTGACGGATGGCGCAAGCTCGGGTTTACCGCGCCAATCTTGATGCCTAAAGGACAAAAGGGGCGACTGAATACAGCCGATGAAGCGCACGTCGAATTTGGCTCTTTTGATGACCTGGCAGTTCGTGCCCATGTCTTCATCTTCGATTTTTCACGCGGAGATGGCTCAGCTCTTCAATCCGCAGGCAATGCAGCTGATCAAATATTGATCCGTTCCCTCGTCAGTTCGTTTCAGACCCTTGTTGCAGCGGAAGAGATATCAATCAGAGCTGGGAAGGTGCCGCGGCGCTTCGTCGGAATAAATGCCATTCACAATCAGTTTGAAGGCATGTTCAGCAAGCACGTGAGCTGCGCGAAAACGCCCTTTAGCGTGCGCATTCGACACGGCCTTTTATTCAAGGTCGATACACCTCTCGCACAGGCACCAAGGGGCCATGACAACCCGGATGCCCAGCGGGGCCATGACGCCTTGTCAATCGACGTACCGGTTCCCGTGATTTCGGCTCTCGCCGCCCACGTTGATCCGGCCGAAGAAGGAAACTGGCTGAGCAAGATGCAGCCGGGCGAGGCCGGCTCCAGAAGGAATGGTTCGCTGACCTCGATGATCGGCGTTCCGGGATTGGTCGCCACCCTGCCTCCCATTCGGATGGAAGCCGGACGGTACCAATTGGACATCGCACTTGAGAGAACGTCGCGGGCATTAGTCCATGAGCCTTCTGGCTTTAGTCTCTGGCTCATAGAGATCACGGCGCGCGCGCGGACATATCTGGGCTATGCAAGGGAGCGGCGTTTGCGACGCCGGGTGTCACATATCCTGGGACCGAACCTTTCAGGGCGTCTAAAATCTTACCTGAAGATGCATCTGACGCACAACGTTGTGGGCATCAACTCACCGACGGGTATCCCGATTATCCTGATCACCTTGTCTATCGGCGGGCAGCCTCTGATGAGGCGCCGGCTGCTTGGCGGAGACGTAGCCCTGCCAGTTCATCGATTCGAGTTTGAGATTGCGCCTGCTATGGTTTCGGCGAACAATGGCTTCTCGATCTCGATTTCCTCCAACGGAGTTCCAGGATTTGCACTGGCGCGTCTTGAGGTGAGGCGTAGCCGCACCATTGATGCTGCGGCCAGCTAGCCTTCCCGAGGTCAAAAATGAAAAGCAAGCAGGAGAAATCTGCCTTCGTCGAGTGGGCGCTATCGCAGGACTGGTTAAGGGGGCAATTCGTTTCACTCCTTGACGTCGGCTCAAGCGGCGGAATCGATAAGTTTTGGCGGCAGTTCGAGCCGCACCTTGAAGCCCTCGGCTTTGATCCGCTGATTGCAGAGGTCAACAAACTCAGCTCCGGCGAGAAGAACAAGAGAGTTCATTACGAGGCGGGATGGGTCGGAGACGGTACAGCGCGCACCCTTCCGTCCGGAGGACTCTATGGATTCCCAGCTACGAGCGCATCGGAAGCCGCCAGGATCTCGCAAAGAAACTATGTGCAAACGCATTTCAACTCTGGCCAGGAAGTCGTGTATTCCGATCGCCAACTTACTCTTGACACGTTTCTTGCTGGCAGGGACCCCAATCGCTACGACGTTCTGAAAGTCGATACGGATGGCTTCGACTTTTTTGTCCTCGAGGGCGCGAAGGATCTCTTGGCCGAAGGCAAGCTTCTCCTTGTCGAATGCGAGTGCCAGATGCACGAGGTTCGTCCAGGGTGGCCGTGCTTCGCCGACATAGATCAGTTTATGCGCAGGGCTGGCTATCGCCTGGTCGGCCTGGATTCGTGGACGTATACGCGTGCGTGCCTGCCGGGCCGCTTTTTGTACGATATCCATGCGCAGACGGAGCGCGGTCAGATCCAGTTCAGTGACGCGCTCTACATGCTCGATCCGTCGCAGGACAGCACCGCGATGGATCGCCTGAGCTCTGATGCCTCCAAGCTCGCGAAGCTTGTTATCTTGCAGGCGGCGTTCGGATACCCTGACCTCGCGGTCGCAACACTGCTCGAGATGCGCAAGCAGAATATCATTCCCGCGCGAGTCCGCATCGATGATGCTCTCGACCGGCTAGTGCCGGCCAATCCATTCGGGGCCACAACGTACAGGAGCTATGTCGAACTGTTTGAACTCGACCCCGACAGCTTTCTGGCTAGCCGGTGGGACCGGGCGAATCACCACAGAAGGCCGGCGGCCTCCGCAAATTCGACATCCAACAAGGCGGCCCCCCACAAACCGTCGGCCTCCGCAAATTCGATATCCGACATTCGTCTCGATTTGCTCAGAACTAATGGCGATTGGCGCACGAACGGCGCAAGGTTGGAGCCGAAAGAGACCGGGACAATGGTCGTGACTCCAAGCGCGGCATGGCACTATACGGCCGTTGCACCGCTTGGGAGGCTGAGCCATCTCCTTCCGCAAGAGGGGCATCTTTTCCTGCGGGTTCACCTGCGAGACGTTCAAGGCAACCCAACGATTTCACTATACCATGCTCAATCGAATACACTCCACGGAGAGATCGAGGTTGCTCTGACCAACGGCTCTCAGGTTGTAGACCTTCTGATTGACCCAACCGTCGCCCACGCACCGGACCATGTGCTTATCCGCAATGGCGGCCTGGGCGGACCGAGCTGTCTCACGTTGGAGCGGCTCGAGCTTGTCGCCTCAAACGAAGAATTCGGGTGGTGATACAAAAGGCTTGATGAGGAAACGTGCATGGCATGGACGTCGCAACAAGTCTTTGGTCCCATCGAGATCGCCGGAAACGGGCGGATCGAAAAGGGCTCTATCGTGCATGTGTCGCCAGAGCCGTGGAGCTATGCCGCGCTATGGCGTTGTCGCTCCTCGAAGAGAGGCCCGGCAACCATTACGGTTGACATTGAAGCAGGGGATGGTGGTGACATTAGTTTCCTGTGCGTCGATCAGTCCCTCCAAACTCCGGTCGCGCCTGAATTTTCCGTGACGCCAACCACCTCCTCTCAGCAAGTACTCATCGATGTTCCAGAAATCGAGCACGTCGCGGCTCTCATTCTGCGCAAGGGACCGCGACTGGCAACGCCTGCCCGTGTACGGGTTGGCACCCCAATGCTCACGGTCAAAGCCAATCTCGAACCGGCGAGCAAGCCGGAAAGGCGCGATGACCGCCTAATAAGAATTCTTGACCTCTCTTATCGAGAAGAAGCGCAGATCCGGCAAGCCATCACGCGTTACGAGCCCTCTGAGATACGGGATGCGTTGTCGGACGATCCCTGGTTGTGCAACTATCTCGTCAATCTATGGGAAACCGAGAGCCAGGCGATCGAGCTGACCAGCTATCCGACAGGCGTCGCTTTGCCGATAGCGGATATCTGCAACGCTCGCTGCACCTTTTGCTCGTCCTGGCTCGAGGGCACGAAGCTGATGAACCCAGATCAGCTTAAGCCGTATCTGGAAGTTCTTCCTTTTGCCCGGATGATCGGGCTGCAAGGGCATGGCGAGCCCTTAGCAAATCCTCACATCCGAACAATACTCCACCGCATTGGCGAGGTCGTAGACCGTCGCGCTTCGGGCTATATCATCACAAACGGTGCGTACCTGTCGGAGCATATGGATGCCCTCTTAGCCTCGCGCATCACCATTTTCAATGTCAGCCTGAACGCCGTGACCCCAAGCACACACGATACCGTAATGGGGCTTGGGCCCGATGCACTCCCGGGTATTTTGGACGCCATAAGGCGCCTGGTAAGACTCCGCGACACCGTTCATGCTGACCTTCAGGTCACAATTTCGATGGTGCTTACAGCAGATAATATTCATGAGGCTGCAAGGTTCGTCGAACTCGGAAACGAAATGCGTGTGACGCGGATATATCTCCGCACGCTTATGCCGATGAGCCATCCAGATAGCCCGATCGGAGTTGTTCTGGGATATCATCGGCAGGCGCCAATAATGCATCCCGAGTTCTCTTCGCATGCTGCGGCTGCGCGCGCTGCTATTGCGAAGTCACGCGTAGACATTGAGGCGTTTCCCGAAACTTGGTCCACGGACGTCATACCGCCGCAGTATCGCGAGGAGTTCGCTTCTAATCCCCCGCCGGTCGTCAAGCGAGAGGCTGCGCTGAAGGACAAAGCCATCCGTGATGACGTTCGAAGCTACAAAACGGACCTTCGCGGAGCAGGCGGTCTTGTCGAAGACGTCGATGACTTGCAGGAGAATCCCTACAATCGCTCGGCGCCGTTCAAATGCAATTTTGTGTACAATCAACTTATCACGACAAAGCTGACTTTTGAAATGTACCCATGTTGTTACATGCCCGTTGTTCCGGGGCATGAGCGGCTCGTCCTTTCAAGCGACAAGCCATTCATGAGCTACTGGAACAGTCCTGCCATGAAGAATGTGCGGAGAAGGCTCAAGGAGGGGCCGCTCTTCCAGGCGTGCGCCAAATGTCCGATGCAGGGATGATCATGGAGAATTCAGCCCATAGATCGACGTGGCGCATCGTTTCCGAAGTATCCGCTTTCGCGGCGCCGCCTTATGTCTCGATCAAATGCCAGCATGTCATCACCGATCAGGGCAAGGATGTGCGCGACTTCTGGCAGGTGGAGCTGCCTGACTTCGTCATCGCAGTCGCTCTCACGCCCGAAAATGAGGTACTCACGCTTTGGCAGTACAAGCACGGCGCCCGGCGCTTCGGCCTTAGCTTCCCGGCAGGCCATATCGACCCGGGCGAAACGCCGGAAGCCGCCATGCGGCGCGAGCTTAGGGAGGAGACGGGCTATGAGGCGGAGAGCACAGCGTATCTCGGCAGCTACGTTGTGAATGCCAATCAAGGCTGCGGCACTGGGCACCTGTTCCTGCTCACCGGCTGCCGCAAGCTTTACGAGCCGGGCCACGATGATCTCGAGCTCATGGAGCTGCGGCTCGCAAGCGTGCCCGAGATCGACGAGGCTGTGCGGGCTGGCAAAGCGGTGGCACTGCCACACCTCGCGGTGTGGGGCGCAGCCCGACTAGCAATGGTGCAATGAGATCCGTGGAGCAGTTCGATTGCGAGCCTATCGTTCTACCTCCGGCGTTCGTTGCGGGGCCAACACCAGCTGATTTGTTTACGCGGACACCTGTGTTGCACAATGGTGCGCGCGAAGACGATGACAGCTGTCTAATGGTGCCGGGGCCGATCTGGTCCTATGCAGCTTCGTGGCCAACGATAGATACGCTCGCGAGCGGTCCAGTCCTTGTCGAGGTTGAGCTCGAGGTACTCGTCGGGAAGGTCAGCGTGGGCTGCCTCACTGCGGATATGAGCACCTACGCGGGAAAAGAGACCGCAGTATTGGCGGCTCCCGGCGTACAGCAGGTACCAATCTTCGTCCCGGAGGGCGCCAACGTCGACCGCTTCATTGTAAGGAGCAATGAACCGACCGGGCGCGAGAGCGGTGTTTGGATTCGCGGCATCAAAGCATCGCGCGCCGTGCCCACAACCTCCTCATGTTCGCCGAACCTGTATCCAGGGATCCGACAGTTTCAACTCGATCATGTTGCGAATCCCGCCGCACCGGTCGCCGAGCATCGAAAGGTCGGAATTGTTCCAGTCTCGGAGCCAGGAGGCGAGCTGGAATTCTCGATGCGGTACGTTCCGGAGAAAATGATCTGCCGCTATGGGTTGAGAGATTTCAATACTCAGGTCGATGAAGCGAATTTATACCGGTATCTTCATGGCCAGTTCCGCCCGGAGCGTCACCTGCAGTTTGGCACCTGGGAAGGGTTCGGAGCTAACCTTTGCGCGTCGTCTTGCGACGCTGAAATCTGGACGCTCAACCTTCCCGAATGTGAGCTTGATGCTTCGGGAGCGGCGCGCTACTCGAGCGCATCAGGCCAGGTTAGTGATGCGGGTGATCGAATCGGGTGGCGCTATCGTGAGGCGGGTTACGAGTCTCGCGTTCACCAGTTGTTCATGGACAGCCGAGAGCTCTCCGTCCCTGATTTCGGGCCAAGCTTCTTCGATAGCGTGCTGATCGATGGCGGCCATGCGCCCGATGTGGTCGCAAGCGATACGGAGAAGGCGCTGCAGTTGGTCCGCAAGGGAGGCCTTGTCCTCTGGCATGATTTCTGTCCGGAGCCCGAAAGTTTCTCCGCGTGCGAGTCGATCCATGGGGTTGTAGCGGCTTGGATTGAGAACCACGACCGCTGGCGCCAGAGCCTCACGAAGCTGTTCTGGATTCGCCCCAGTTGGCTGCTGGTTGGAATACGGGCGTAGGTGCCTTCGGGCATCGATAAAGAAAGATTAGACTTTCCCAGTCTCGGCTCTCAGATAGTTAGGTACTCAAACAACAGATATGGATTGTTCCGATTACAACTGTTCTTGCGCGCGGCACACGTGTTCAAGGAGTCCCCGGTTGTCTATGTCTAATAGTAGGTGACGGCTGTGTCCTTCTTCAATATCCATACGCACGGATTCGTTCGTGTCGCGGCCGCAACGCCCCTTGTGCGCGTGGCCGACCCCGACTTTAACGCAGCACGCACGCTGGAGATGGTGAAGGAAGGCGCTGCTCGGGCCGCCTCGCTCTTGCTCTTTCCAGAGCTTGGACTCTCCAGCTATGCCATTGACGACTTACTGCATCAGTCCGCCCTGCTCGACCGCGTCGAGCGTGCCGTTTCTCACATATGTGAGGCGACGCGCGAAGTGTCGGCCCTCCTGTTCGTGGGTGCCCCAGTGCGTGCGGGGGATCGGCTCTACAATGTAGGTCTTGCACTCCATCGCGGTAGGATTCTTGCCGCCTTCCCCAAGACTTACCTGCCCAACTATCGTGAGTTCTACGAGAAGCGTCACTTCGCGAGCGGGGCAGGACATCTGCCGCCCCACTTGCTCCTCGCTGGCCAACATGTGCCGCTTGGTACAGACATTCTGCTCGCCGCAGAGGACGTCCCGGGCTTTGTGGTCCATGCGGAGATCTGCGAGGACCTCTGGGCGCCGGTGCCACCCAGCGTTCAGGCTGCGCTTGCTGGCGCGCGGGTGCTTGTCAATCTCTCGGCCAGCAATGTGACGATCGGCAAAGCGGAGGTCCGCCACCGATTGGCGGAGGTGCAATCGGCGCGCCTTGCGGCCGCCTATCTCTACTCCGCTGCCGGAAACGGGGAATCGACCACGGATCTCGCCTGGGATGGGCAGGCAATGATCTACGAGAATGGTACGCTGCTCGCTGAGGCAAAGCGCTTCTCAGAGGAGCCGAGCCTCATCTTGGCTGATATCGACCTCGAGCGGTTGGGCCAGGAGCGACAACGTCTCACCTCCTTCGGCGATGCGGCCGATTTCAATCCGCCGCTTAAACCGTTTCGCAGAATTCCATTCCTCCTCGAGCTGGACCGAGCGTCCGACCTGGGGCTGACGCGGCCCATGGCCCGGTTTCCATTTGTGCCAGATGATCCCAAGCGATTATCGGAACTCTGCTACGAGGCCTATAACATCCAGTCGCAGGCGCTTCGGCAGCGCCTTGCGGCTTCCAGTACGAAACGCATCGTCATAGGTATTTCGGGCGGTCTCGATTCGACGCAAGCCTTGCTGGTTGCTGCGCATGCTTTCGACTCGCTGGGTTTACCGCGTGCCGACATCCTTGCCTATTCTCTGCCGGGGTTTGCAACCAGCCACCACACGCGAGCGCAAGCGCACCGCCTCATGAAAGCGCTCGGCGTCAGCGCCGGCGAGATCGACATCACGGCAGCCAGCCATCAGATGCTGGCCGACATCGGCCACCCCTACGCGAGGGGCGAGAAGCTTCACGATGTGACGTTCGAGAACGTGCAGGCGGGAGCGCGGACGTCGCTCCTGTTTCGCCTGGCAAACCATCATCAGGCGATCGTCCTCGGTACGGGAGATCTGTCGGAGCTCGCGCTGGGCTGGTGCACCTATGGCGTCGGCGATCACATGTCCCACTACAACGTCAATGCATCAGTTCCGAAAACTCTTATCCAGCACCTCATTAGATGGGTGGCGCAGGAGAAAATTTTTGGCGAGGCGGTAAGCCCCGTACTCAACGACGTTTTGGCCACGGAGATATCCCCGGAGCTCGTTCCCGGTGACGGCGACAAGCCATCTCAACGGACGGAGGACTTCGTGGGACCGTATGCCTTGCAGGACTTCAACCTCTATTATACTACCCGCTTCGGCTTCGGCCCTTCGAAGATCGCGTTTCTCGCCTACCACACCTGGAGCGATGCAGCGGCCGGGCACTGGCCGCCGGGCCTGCCAGCGGACCGGCGTGTTGGCTACAACTTGGCTGCCATCAAGCGCTGGCTGTCGACATTCGCGTATCGTTTCTTCGTCCTCAGCCAATTCAAGAGATCGGCAGTGCCGAATGGACCAAAGATTTCTTCCGGCGGCTCGCTCTCGCCGCGCGGTGACTGGCGCGCTCCGAGCGATTCCTCCGCTCAGGCGTGGCTCGCCGAGATCGAGCGCATCCCCGACAGTGCGCTGCCGGAAGGACGATGACGAAATCACTCGCCGTTTTCCACGACTACTTCGCCATCCGAGGTGGGGGTGAGAGGCTGGCCCTCACTCTAGCCAACTCGTTGGAGGCAACTCTCGTCCATGGCTATCGCACAGATGACAGTTATCCGGAGAAGGATTTCCCGGCGGCTAGACGCGCGCTGGGCTTCCCGTCTGCTCTGCGGTATCGAGGTGTGCGACCCCTCTTGCTCTCAGCTCTGTTCGCCGCTCACCGATACACCGCGCGCTCGTTTGACGTGCGCATCTTTTCGGGAGTCGCGGCACCGTTCGCGGCACCCCCCAAGAGTTGGGGCGGGGTGAATATTTTTTATTGCCACACGCCACCGCGCTTTCTCTTCGATCAAAGGGACTACTATCTCGGAACGCCAGTAGGGTTGAAGTTGAAAGTCGCTTCAGCTTTCGAGAGCCTCTATCGACGCGCTGCCGCTCGAATGCACGTGGTGGTTGCCAACTCTGAGACGACCCGGGCTCGAATCCGAAGTTACCTTGGGATGGAGAGCATTGTCGTCTATCCGCCGGTCGATACGCACCGCTTCACATGGCTCGGTCAAGGTGACTATTTCCTGTCCACGGCGCGGCTCACCGGCTTGAAGCGTGTGGACCGGATCATCGATGCTTTCCTGCAAATGCCTGACAAGAAGCTCATTGTGGCATCCGGCGGAGAGGATTTTGAAGTCCTAAAGGCCAAGGCAGCTGGTGCGCGCAACATCGAATTCCGTGGCTGGGTCGATGATGACGGGCTTGTTGAACTCATTGGGCGCGCGATCGCAACAATCTATGTTCCAAAGGATGAGGACTTTGGAATGTCGCCGGTGGAATCCATGGCCGCAGGAAAGCCTGTCATAGGTGTAGCTCAAGGGGGTCTTATCGAGACGATTACAGACAAAACTGGCACACTGATCGGTCCTGGCTTCGCAACAAGCGATCTTGTAGGGGCGGTCACCGCCATGACGCCACAGCGCGCGCAAGCCATGCGGACAGATTGCGAGGATCGCGCCAAGCAATTCACCCGTGCGAGCTTTCTCGCTGGCATGCGAGCTGTGGTGAAGAGTGCCACAGAACTAGCGAGGAATGGCTGATATTCGTGGTGCGCGCGCTGGCCGCCTTGGTTCACCCGGGCAAGGATGCAGTTCGCACGCGTCGGACGTGGGACTGCCGAACAATGATTGCGGCATAAACCCCATTCTTCGAGCCGGCTTTTAAACGGGGGAGATTAACTCGGTTGCCTCCAAGCTCTGTCGGCGACCTTCTTGAAGAAACTACCGTTACTGACGACCATGCGCACCGTTAAAATGAGGCGTCAGCATCCAAGGGATAGATGGGGCGCCGCACGCGCTTGAAGGCGAAGTCGCTATAGTCTGAACTGCATGCGCCGGTCCCATTGCATTCTATGACAGCTTTCGCGATCGGAATGAACGTCGGCTTATACTGAATGCGTGATTTCAAAAGGAGGTAGCGCTTCTTTGTGGGCTCAATGCCAAGCGACCTGAAAATACCCAGGTCGTAGGGCTCGATGCGCCTCGACGTCACGATGATCTGCATCGTGCCGGTGTCAAGAACGCCGGAAGGCCCCATGTCGAGGCTCGTACCAGTATAAACTGGGC
>JAEZEU010000224.1 GCA_023432885.1 Pseudomonadota bacterium
AACTTCACCAAGCCGTATTGTTCGCGCTGAAGGAGCCGACAGTCCTGCAGCGACTTGCTGAACTTGGAATGGTTCCTGTCGGCAATAGCCCGGACGAACTTGGAGCACTGCTCAAGACGGAGGTCGCCCGCTACGAAGGAATTATTCGTGCCGCCGGGATCGAACGACAATAGGAAGACAGAGAAAGATGTTAGGTGATACGCTCCCCAACTCTCCGGTCATAAACGGGTCCGGCTTCGGGTTTGATCTGCGCCCCGAAGCGCGCGCCTGGCACACCTCGCGCTGCTGCAGGAGCCGCAACTCCCGAGAAAAAGAGTCAGGCGGCCCGATTGCCGCGCGCGATCTCCTTCTGCCGGTCGAATTCGGCGCGGCGGCGCGCCAGCTCTTCCGGGCTCAGCTGCGCGATGTTGTTATAGTCGAGCTTCCAGGAGGCATCCTCGCTCCAGCGCAGCGGTGACTGCATGGTGGTCTGCGGACCCGCCGCGCTCTCCAGCAGGCGCAGCGCCAATTCGAGCGTAAACTCCTGCGACGACGCATCGTGCGGCTTGCCAGCGGAATTGCCGAGCGGGAAATCAGAAAACAGGAAACGCGGCACCGCGGCGTGCTCGACGATGTCTTTGGCGCATCCCATCACCACGGTCGCGATGCCATTGGCTTCGAGATGGCGCGCGACCAGCGCGGTGGTCTGGTGACAGACCGGGCAGTTCGGCACCAGCACAGCGACATCGGCCTTGTCGGCGCGGCAGCGCGCGAGAATGTCGGGCGCGTCGACGTCGATAGTGACGCGATGGCTGCGGTTGGTAGGCGCGCCGAAAAAGCGGGGCGCCACCTCGCCGATCCGTCCCATCCCCTGCGCCTTGATGAGCTGCGGGAGCGGAAACCAGGTGCCGCTGTCGGTCGCCGTGGTGTGCTTGCGGTCATAGCCGATGTGGGAGATGCGAAGGTCGTGATCGAGCGAGGTTTCGCCGTCATAGACCCTGTAGAATTTGGCGCTGCCGTTATAGGCCGCGCCGGGACCCTGGTCGCCTTTGCCGGGGTCATAGGGCGCAGCCGTCGTGACGATGGCCACGCGCGACTGCGAGAGCGGCTTTGTCAGCGGCTGGAACGGCGCGTCGTTGTAGTGCGCCCAGCGGTATGGTGTGGTGTAGCCGATCGCCGCGTAGTACTCCCGCGTCCGCTGCATGTAGGGAATCGGAGAGTCATGATCGGGCGCGAAGCCGAATTCGTCATCTGACGGTGCGGCCATGTTTCTCTCCATGCGTCTCTATTTGCCGTCCAGCCTAGATTCCCCGCCATTCGCCTGCAATAGCGCCGTGACAGGGCGGCGATACAAATACGCGCCCGGCCCCTTACCTCGCCCGTGTCAGCGCGAGCCAGATGCCGCCGCCGATCATGAAGCCGCCGGAGACCCGCGAGACGAGGCGCGTGCGCTGTGCCGAGAAGAATTTTCGGGCGCGGCCGGCAAGCAAGGCGTAGACGGCATCCGTCATGACGGCGGTGACCATGAAGGTGACACCGAGCAGCGCAACTTGGGGAAAGTGCGGCTGGCTCATGTCCATGAACTGCGGAATGAACGCGCCGAAGAACACCAGCACCTTGGGGTTCGACAGCAGCACCAGAAGACCCTGCAGGAAGAAGCCGCCGCGCGGCGGCGCGGGCTTTTCGTCCACGCTGATGCCCTCGACGGGCGAGCGAATCAGCTTGATGCCGAGCCAGACGAGGTAAGCCGCACCGGCGAAACGCACCCAGTCGAACCAGTAGCCCATGGTCGCCATCAGCGAGGTCAGGCCGACCGCAACGATGCCAATGACGACGGCAAGCCCGGCTTGCGCGCCCGCGACATTGATCAGCGCGGCGCGCGTGCCATAGCGCAGGCCATTGGCGATCAGGAGGCTGACGATCGGGCCGGGCAACAGCGCCAGCGCAATGCAAGCGACAACGAAGGCGAGATAGGCTTGCAGCGACATCATGATTGGGGAACCTGCGCGGGCAAATGATTGGCCACATTATGCATGCGAGCGCCGGCGATGGAAGCCGGATCAGCGCGCTTGCATTGCCGGCTCGGTGCATATCGCCGGCAAGATGATCGAATGCGATCCGCCGAAAAAGGCTCACCGTCAACTGGAGTTGGTGGGGAAGCTGGGGCCCACGCTCGTCACCTACGAGCACGTGCCGGCCGGCGACAACGTGAAACTGACGATGTTGCACTCGCACGACCGGCCGATCAGCGACGACTTGCTTTCCGGCACCGTCAGGGCTGGCCCGCGATCCTCTCCAGCCTGAAGACCCTGCTGGGAGACCGGCGGCGCGATGACCATCCCGATGAAGCCTCCCGAGCGCATGCTTGCCGCGCTGAAGGCGATGGGAGTCAAGACGCCGTAGAGGTCCGGTTGTGCAGCCGGCCTCATTGTTCGAGACGGCGCTAGCCCGGCGCCGGCGCGACGATGCGGCGGTAAAGGTGCCAGGTGGCATGGCCCAGCACGGGCAGCGTCACCAACAGACCCAGGAAGTAGGGGATCGAGGAGACGATCAGGAGCACCACGATGATCGCGGCCCAGCCGATCATCGGGACGGGGCTCGTCACCACGGCGCGGACGCTGGTCACCATGGCGGTGACGAAATCGACCTCGCGATCGAGCAGCAGCGGGAAGGAAACCACGGTCAGCGAGAACAGGATCAGCGACAACGCCGCGCCCACGGCATTGCCGATGGCGAGGAACAGGAGACCTTCATTGGTGGTGAGCACCACCGTGATGAACTGCTGCAGGCTGGAGAACGAGGCGTTGATACCGAGGATCAGCGCGATCAAGAGCCGCACCTGGTACATCCAGATCACGAAGATGAACAGCGTGACAAAGGCCATCCAGCCGATCTCGTATTGGGAACGCACAGTGGCCCAGATAGCGGCAAAACCAACCGGTTCGCCCTTTCCACGGCGGCGGCTCATCTCGTAGAGGCCGATGGCGACGAACGGGCCGATCAGCGCAAAGCCCGCGGCCAGGGGATAGGCGAGATAGACCATGCCGAAAGCAGTGAGGCTGAGCACGATCAGGATGCCGCCCGCGGCATAGAGTGCGCCGAATGCGAGCCCGTAGAGCGGCATGGCCTGAAAATCGCGCAAGCCCTCCACCAAGGCTTCGGCGATGTCGGCCGTTGCGATCGGCCGCACCACCGGATCGGTCTTGCCGGAGATCGACATCGGCGCTTCCCTCCCCATCATTGGAACAGATGGTGCCGGGTCGGACAAACCGCGCGTTGATCTCGGTCAAGCCTCACCCGGCATCGCCGTCAGGAGCGGGGCAACAGCAGAAGAGCCGCCAGCAGATTCGCAACGAATAGCACCGCGTCGATGACGAAAATCCGCAGCATCGGTCCTTTCAAGACTGGCCAATACGCCGCCCCGACCCGGCCACCGCGCATCAGAACCGGCAGATTGTAGGCAAACTGGCTGAAGTGGCACGCGGCGAAGAACGCAAACAGCGCAAGCTGGGCATCGATCGCCTGGAAAAAAGCCGGCCGCAATAGCAGGAGATACAGCGACAGCAGGCCGATCGGAAGATTGATCGCACCCAGAAACGCCACGCTGGCCGACAGGGTCGGCGCTATCGGATTTCCGCGTTCCTCGCGCGGTACCAGGATTTTCAGCGTATTGGGCTGGGCAATACTGAACTGGATGAACGCGCCACAGAACCAGAGCGCGTTCAGAAGCAGGACGAAATCCGAAAATCTCATGGCTACTTTCCGTAAAACGCCTCGCTGCGCACCACGCGGCCGTCGCCGTCAAAATCCATGAACTCGCTGGCGCGGGTGTCGCCGAGCTGCCACCAGACCGTGAGGCGAGCGCTTGTATCGTCCCAGCTCCAGGACAATACTTTCAGGTCCGCGCTCGCGACGTGGCCATAGGCCTTCTGCCAGTAGGTCCGGATGTTCTCGGCACCGACGACGACAGGAGATCCCGTCAATTTGAGCGCCAGCGGGCTGCGCATCTCCGCGCCTTCCGCGAGGTGCGCAACGACGGCATCGATATTCACCTTGCACCAGTTTGCGCACCACGCCTCGACGAACCGTCCGGCGGATGCCCGGTCCATTGCCTGCCCGTTCATACTGCGTGCCTCCGCGCACTCAACGGCGCGCAAGATGGCACAGTGCAATCTTCACGTCAACCATATTGACCTTAGGATGATCAACTGTTGTCGGCGATGACTTCCATCACGGCCATCCATCCCGCCGCCCCCGGTGCGCCGACCCGGTCAAATGCCTCGCGCATGATCTTGCGCTCGTGGCCGGAGGCGCGCTGCTCGACGCGCCTTCCCTCGGCTGTGACTTGCAGAAGCTTCGAGCGATGCTGTTCGGGCGAACGCCGCGCCGCCAGGAGCTTGCGCTGCAATAGCTGGCTCAAGGGTCGGTTCAGCGCCTGCTTTGAGATGCCGAGGGTCTCGGTCAGCGTGCCGATCGAGATGTCGGGCTGTCGTGCCACGACGTAGAGGATGCGATGATGTGCGCGCGACAGACCGAGCGTGGCAAGATATTGGTCCGCCGCAAGCGTCATGCCGCGCCAGCCGTAATACATCAGCTCCAGCGCCGCGTCCAATTCGTGGAGCTTTACCAGCGAGGCGCGGTGCAGGCCCGCGGCGCGAGAAGTGGTTCTTTGCATTTTCCTACTGCGTCGTATCCCAGTGCAGCTTAGCGCTACTTCTTCCTGGAATCCCGCTCCTTGATCAGCGCATCGAGCTCTTCCTGTTGCTGGGCAATACGCTCTGCCGTCCGCTCCTCATTGGCGGCGCCTGACGATCCTGCTGCCTGCTCCATCAATTGCCTGATGTTGTCGCGCAGGATGGCGATGCGATCGTTGAGCTGCGGCAGCGAGAGAAAGGTGTAATCGTTCATGTTCGGTGGCTCCTGGCAGCGTGAGGTATGGCACGCGGGCGCCTTCGGAAGTTGAGGCAGCGCAAGTCTACCCCAGCCCCCGCAATTCGCGCCGCAACACTTTTCCGGTCGCAGTCATCGGCAAGGACTCGGCGAACTGAACAAAACGTGGGTATTCGTGGGCGGCGAGCTGCACCTTGACGAATTCCTGGATCTCGCGCGCCAGCGCATCGCCCCCCGCAAAACCCGGACGCAGCACGATCCAGGCCTTGATCGATTCGGTGCGGATCGGATCGGGAATGCCGACCACGGCGGCCATGGCGACCGCCGGGTGCTTCATCAGCGTATGCTCGATCTCGGACGGGCCGACGCGGTATCCGGCCGTGGTGATGACGTCATCCTCGCGGCTGACGTACCAGAAATAGCCGTCCTCGTCCTGCACGCCGAGATCGCCGGTCAGCAGGAACTCACCGGCATATTTCTTCGCAGTCGCCTCGGGATTACGCCAGTATTCGATCATGGTGCAAGGACAGGGCTGGCGCACGCCGACGATGCCGCGCTGTCCCCGAGGCAGCTCCTCGCCCCTGTCGTTGACGATGCGCACGTCGAAGCCTGGCGTTGCCTTGCCCATCGAACCGGGGCGAATCGGAAACAGATTGGCATTGCTGCCGATCACCAGATTGCATTCGGTCTGGCCAAACACTTCGTGGGCGTCGACGCCGAAAGTCTCGCGTACCCAGCCGAGCAATTCGCCGCCGAGCGATTCGCCGCCGGTGAAGATGCTGCGCAGCTTGACGCCGGAATGTTTTACGTTGGCCTGCCGCATCAGCTTCAGTGCAGTGGGCGGCAGGAAGACGTTGCGGATGCCGAGCGAGGCCATCAGCTCCATCGCCGCCTGCGGCTCGAACTTGCGCGCGCGATGACCGACCATCGGGATGCCGTGGTACCAGAATGCGAGCAGGCCGTTGATCAGGCCGCCGATCCAGGCCCAGTCGGCCGGCGTCCACATGAGATCGCCCGGGCGCGGCAGAAAATTGTGGCACATCTCGACATTGGGCAGGTGGCCGAGCACGACGCGATGGGCATGCAGCGCGCCCTTGGGATTGCCTGTCGTGCCCGAAGTATAAATGATCAGGGCCGGATCATCGCAGGAGGTATCGACGGTGGCGAATTCGGGCGATGCCGCTTTCAGCGTGGTCCAGAAGGATTGTGTGGCCGGCGGCGCCTTGTCGCCGACGATGTAAACCTTCTTCAGCGCCGGCAGCCGCTCGCGTATCTTTGCAAGCTTCTCCCAGCCGCCAGCGTCGGTGATGATGGCCTTTGCTTCCGAATTCGACAGGCGGAATTCCAGCGCGTCCTCGCCGAATAGCGCAAACAGCGGAATGGAGATCATGCCGGAGCGGAAGGCCGCCAGATGCGCGATCGGCAATTCCAGCGATTGCGACAGGAACACGGCAACGCGGTCCCCACGCGCAAGGCCATCGGCTTTCAGCACATTGGCAAAGCGGCGCGAGGCCTCCGCGACCTCGTCAAAGGAGGTGCGGGTGATACCGCCGTCCTCGTCGACATAGATCAGAGCAAGGCGCTTGGTGCCGTCGGCATGCCGGTCACAGCAGGCGGTCGCGATGTTGAAGCGCGCGGGGATGTCCCAGCAAAAATTCCTGTAGAGTTCGTCGTAGGTCTTGGCTTCGATGAGCATGGCGTTCGGCGTCCGTCCCCTGGTTCTCCGTCATGGACGGCTTGTGCCGGCCATCCACGTTCTTGCTTCGTGGTACTAGTTTTAAAGACGTGGATGCCCGGGACAAGCCCGGGCATGAGCAAGTGGGGGTATTTTCGGACGCGCCAGGAACCGGCGGAATCTCAGGCCGCTTGCCGCTCCATCGCCACTTCCGCCTGCAGGCTAGCCAGATCGCGGTAAATGGAAGCGACCGCCAGCAGGCGGCCACCCCGCTTGAATCGAACGAGGCAATCCCTGTCCGGGATGCTGCCCTCCACGGCGATCTCGTCCCACTTCTCGGCATGGCCGACATAGTTGATGGGGACGTCGTAATGCTGGCTCCAGAAGAACGGCGCCTCGTCGAAGGCCTTGCGATGCCCCAGCATGTTGCGCGCCACGGCCTGACCCTGACGCTCGGCGACGACCCAATGTTCGACGCGAATCTTTTCCTGCGACTGCGGATCGGGCCAGCGCGCGATGTCGCCGGCGGCATAGATGCCGGACGCACTGGTTTCGAGATACGGATCGACGCTCACGCCGCGGTCGATCGCAAGTCCGGCTTTTTCGGCCAGCGAAAGCCGCGGCCTGACGCCGACGCCCACAACCACGAGGTCGGCCTCGATCGTCCCTCCGCTTTTCAACGTCGCGCGCTTGCCTTCGATGTTGGTGACGGTATCGCCGAGGTGGAACACCACGCCGTGCTCCTCGTGCAGGCTGCGGACGAAATCTCCCATCTCGGGGCCGAGCACACGTTCCATTGGTCGCTGCTCCAGGCCGACGACATGAACCTCGATGTCCCGGTTGCGCAGGGACGCCGCGACTTCGAGCCCGATGAAGCTTGCGCCGATGACGAGCGCGCGCCGCGCGCCGCCGGCCGAGGCAATGATCGCGCGACAATCATCAAGCGTGCGCAATAAATGGACATGGGGCTGATCGGCGCCCGGGATCGGCAGCCGCACCGGCTCGGCGCCAGTCGCCAGCAACAGCCGGTCGAACGGCACCGTCGCGCCGCCGGCGAGCACGACATGGCGCGCGCGCGGATCGATCGATGTCACCTCGCTCTTGAGCTTCAACTCGATTGACTGATCGGCATAGAAATCATCGCTCTTCATCGGTAGCCAGTCTTCCGGTGCATTGCCGGCAAGATAGTCCTTCGACAAATTGGGCCGGTCTACCGGCGGCGACGTTTCGCTGCTCAGCATCACGATGCTGCCGCGAAATTGCTGGCGACGCAGCATCTCGGCGGCGGCAAATCCCGCAGCGCCACCGCCGACGATGACGATCCGGCCGGGCGTATCGACCGGCCCCCTCACCCGCGGCTTCGGCTGCTCGCGCTTCTCGCGCACGAAAATCTTCTCGCCTTCGCGCTCGACCTTCCAGACCGCGAGCGCGTTGAAGGCCGGCGCGTGCGTTGCCTCGCCAGTCCTGATGTCGAAGCAGGCATGGTGCCAAGGGCAGCGGATGGTCTCGCCATCGACGAGACCTTCGGCGAGCGGTCCGTGGTAATGGCTGCAATGGGCATCGAGGGCGAAGATTTCCGCTCCCGATCGAACCAGGACGACTTCCTGATCGCCGACATGGCCCAGCAAGGTGGCGCCGGAGAAATCAGAGAGGGCAACGCCTTTGCTGAGGTCGGGTCCGGCAGGAGCAGCTTCTTGATCGGCCATCTCTTCCTCCGATGCCTCGTCTGCCCTTTCGGGCGTCACCATCCTGTCCCGACTTAGATGCTCGGCCAGCCGAAAGGTTCCCGCGCGTGCCGGAGCGAGAGGAAAAGCTACCCCGTCAGGGCCGCCTTCACGAGGCCGCTCGCCTTGGCGAAATCCATCTGGCCGGCGAATTTGCCCTTCAGCACGCCGATCACCTTTCCCATGTCCTTGATGCCCGCCGCGCCGGTCTCCGTGATGGCAGCGGCGATCGCTTTCTTCACCTCGTCTTCCGACATCTGCTTCGGCAGATAGGCCGAGATGATCGCAATCTCCTCGCGCTCCTGGGCGGCAAGCTCGGCGCGGCCGCCCTTGTCATAGAGTTCGACGGACTCCTGGCGCTGCTTGATCATCTTCTGAAACAGGCTGAGCAGGTCGGCGTCCGAAAGCGGCGGCTTGCCTTGTCCGCGCGCGTCGATGTCGGCATTCTTGATGGTCGAGTTCACCATGCGCAGCGTGGAGAGTTTTCGCTCGTCCTTCGCCTTCATCGCTTCCTTCACGGCATTGTTGATGTCGTCGCGCAGCATCTTTCGCCCTCTTCCGGTTTTCTGGCCCTGATCTAGGCCGTTCGAGGCGCTGAAACAACTCTCTTAAGACGCGTTCTCTTCACGCGAACCGGCGCCCACTTCGCTTGAAAACGCTATGTACTCCTGAGCCAGTCCAGCAGCGCCGCTGCCGTCGCCTCCGGCTGTTCCGGCTGCGGCAGGTGCCCGCAATTTGGCAGGATCACCAGCTTCGCGCGGTGGATGCCGTCGGCCATCTCCTTGGACAGCGAATTGGGGATCGTGTTGTCCTCGTCCCCCGTCAGCACCAGGGTCGGGCATTTGATCCAGGCGAGCGAGGAGCGCGAGTCGATGCGCCCGATCACGGCGGTTTGCTGGCGAATAAAGCCTTCTATGCCGACCTCCTCGCCCATGTCATGGACGAGCCGGCGCAAGGCGGCATCATCGCGGCGCGAGGGATGCACAAAGCCGGGGAAGAGTTCGTCGAGCACGGCGCGATATTGGCCGCTCTTGGCGCGAGCCATCATGCCGCGTCGGCGTTCTGTGGCCTCAGGCGTGTCGGCCCTCGCCTGGGTGTTGATCAGCGCGAGTTTCGCCACCCGGTCGGGGGCCTGACGCATGACCTCGAAGGCGATGTAGCCGCCCATGGAGTGGCCGGCGAGTGCAAAGCGCGGGGGCGCTTCGGCGAGAATCCGGCGGGCAATGGCGCCCATATTGTCGTCGCGGATGTGGTTGGCGACCGTCACCGGGCCGAACCGCCACAACGCCGGCACAACGGGCGCGAAGATCCGGGGCGAGGAGACGAGGCCCGGGACCAGCAGGATAGGCAGCGTGTCGTCCATGCGAACTCTCCGGGCAATTTTTGGTCGTAAATCGGCGCGGCCGGGGAACTTCAGATTAAGACCGCGGAATTGACTGTCAAATATGCGGAAATCGCGTGTGAATCCGGCGCGAACGGCTTTGACGGGCGGGACGCCTCCCTCTATGTACAGGGCTCATGACCACATCTGAAAACGCTCCCGCCTGGCCGGACCTCAAACCGACCGCGCTGCTCGTGCTCGCCGATGGTACCGTGCTGGAAGGTTTTGGCCTCGGTGCGGAAGGACAGGCCGTCGGCGAAGTCTGCTTCAACACCGCGATGACCGGCTATGAGGAGATCCTGACCGATCCCTCCTATGCCGGGCAGATCATCACCTTTACCTTCCCGCATATCGGCAACGTCGGCACCAACGAGGAAGACATCGAAACGGTGAACATGGCGGCAACGCCCGGCGCGCGCGGCGTCATCCTGCGCAGCGCCATCACCGATCCCTCGAACTACCGCGCCACGCGCCATCTCGACGAGTGGCTGAAGGCGCGCGGCATCATCGGGCTCTCCGGCATCGACACCCGGGCGCTGACCGCGCTGATCCGCAGCAAGGGCATGCCCAATGCCGTGATCGCGCATTCCAGGGACGGCAAGTTCGACCTGCACGGCCTGAAGGAAGAAGCGCGCGAATGGCCGGGCCTCGAGGGCATGGACCTCGTGCCGATGGTCACCTCCGGCCAGCGCTTCACCTGGGACGAGACGCCCTGGGCCTGGGACAAGGGTTTTGGCCGGCAGAACGATCCACAGTTCAACGTGGTCGCCATCGACTACGGCATCAAGCGCAACATCCTGCGCCTGCTCGCCGGCGTCGGCTGCAAAGTGACCGTGGTGCCGGCCACCACCGCGGCCGAAGACATCCTGGCGATGAAGCCGGACGGCGTGTTCCTCTCGAACGGCCCCGGCGATCCCGCCGCGACTGGCAAATACGCGGTGCCCGTGATCCGGAAGGTAATCGACTCGGGCACGCCGACGTTTGGAATCTGCCTCGGCCACCAGATGCTCGGGCTTGCCGTCGGCGCCAAGACCATGAAGATGCATCAGGGGCACCACGGCGCCAATCATCCGGTCAAGGACGAGACCACCGGCAAGGTGGAGATCACCTCGATGAATCACGGCTTTGCCGTGGACCAGACGACCCTGCCGAAGGGCGCGACGCAGACCCACATCTCGCTGTTCGACGGCTCCAATTGCGGGATCGCGCTCGACGGCAAGCCGGTGTTTTCCGTGCAGTATCACCCGGAGGCCTCGCCGGGGCCGCGCGACTCCCATTATCTTTTCCAGCGCTTTGCCGACCTGATGCGCGAGAAAAAGCGGGCGTAGGCTGTAGGCGCCCGCATGACCGACAGCTCCGCCCCGAAGATCGAATACGGCGTCACTCCCTTGCCGGTCATGGCTTCGATGTCAGGCCTCGATTTCGTACGCGCGATCTTTGCGCGAAAGCTGCCGGAGCCGCCGATCATGGAGCCGGTCGAGCCGTTCGACTGCACGGCGGAGAACGGCCACGTGGTGATCCACAGCGTGCCCGGCATCCGTCACTACAATCCGATCGGCTCGGTGCACGGTGGCTACGCCGCTATCCTGCTGGACTCCGCGATGGGGCTCGCTGTGCAGACCACGTTGCCCGCCGGCACCGGCTACACCACGCTGGAATTCAAGGTGTCCTTCATCCGCGGCATGAGCAAGGACACCGGCGTGATCCGTACCGAGGGCAAGGTGGCTCAACGCCGGCCGCCGCGCGGCGACGGCCGAGGCGCGCATCACCGACGCCGGCGGCAAACTGCTGGCGCACGCCACGACCACGTGTCTGGTGTTCGAGCTTCCGAAGGGAACGTGAGCGGCTGACTCCTGGTTGATCTACGCGTAGTCTGTTGCGTGGAGAAGACCATGTCAGGCGTCAAAGCAGCCGCAAAACCCCTCACCTTCATTCTTGCCGACGACGGGCTCATACCTAACAACCCGATGCCCTTCCTTGTCTACAAGGGCGCGGTGGATGTGGCGGGCGGCCATCCCGAAGCGACTATCGAAAGCCTGTTCGAGGCCAACGGCTGGGGCGCGATGTGGCGTAACGGCGTCTACGACTTTGCGCATTATCACGCCATCGTGCACGAGGCACTCGGCATCGCTCGCGGACGCGCAAAAGTGCGCTTCGGCGGCGACAAGGGCGAGGTGCTGGAGATTGCAGCGGGCGACGTTGCTATCCTTCCCGCCGGCACGGGGCATCAATGCCTGTCATCGAGCCCTGATTTCTCGGTGGTCGGCGCCTATCCGCCGGGACCGCCGATGGATCTGGTGCGGCCGAGCAAGGAGGCCCATGCCAAGGCGCTGAAGACGATTCCGTTAGTGGCCGTGCCGGAGACTGATCCTGTGCTCGGATCAGATGGGCCGTTGGTCAGGTTATGGAAGCGCTGCTGACACAACGACACGGATTGCAGGTATGAGCAAGATTTAATTGATCGGAGCCGGAACCCGGCGTGAACCAAACGCCCGCATCCGAGTTTCTGCACAAAACGTTTTAATTACTTTCCGCGCCTTCGGGGCGACGCGGCAGGAGGTTCGCCATGACCCATGCCACGATCCCCGCAGACCAGCTCTCTCCTTCCGAACATCTCGTACAGCTTCGCCGGGCCGTTTTGGCTTCCACGATCGGCACCGCGATCGAATGGTATGACTTCTTCCTGTACAGCACCGTGACGGGGCTGGTCTTTGCAAAGCTCTTCTTTCCGCACTCCGATCCATGGGTCGGGACGCTGGAGGCCTTCGCCATCTATGCCGTCGGCTTCGTGGCACGCCCGATTGGCGCAGCGATCTTCGGACATTACGGCGACCGCATAGGCCGCAAGTCGACGCTGATTGCGACCCTGCTGGTGATGGGGCTTGCCACGTTCGCAGTGGCGCTGGTTCCGACCTATGAGACGATAGGCATCTGGGGCGCCGTGCTGCTGACCATCCTTCGTTTCATCCAGGGTATCGGCGTCGGCGGTGAATGGGGCGGCTCGGTGCTGATGTCCATGGAATGGGCGCGGACCAACGAGTCGCGCGGCTTTATCGCTTCATGGCCGCAGTTCGGTGTGCCGTGCGGACTGTTTCTCTCCAACCTGGCGGTTCTCGCCTTCAGTCAGATGTCCGGCGACCAGTTCCTCAGCTGGGGCTGGCGGATCCCGTTCGTGCTGAGCCTGCTCCTCGTCGGCGTGGGACTGTATATCCGGCTGGGCATCCTGGAGACGCCGATCTTCGCGAAGCTCATTGCCGAGCAGAAGGTCGAGCGGACTCCCATTGTGGAAGTGATCAGACGTCAGCCCAAGGAAATCCTGCTGTCGGCCTTCGCGCGGATGGCCGAGCAGGCCCCCTTCTACATCTTCACGGCGTTCATCTTCGCCTACGGAGTCAAGTCGCTGAACGTTTCCCGCGACTTCCTGCTCGTTGCGGTACTGACAGCTTCGGTGTTGTCGTTCTTCTCGATTCCATTCTTCGGTTATCTCTCCGACCGGATCGGGCGCAAGAACATGTACATCATCGGCGCCGTCGTGACTGGCGTGTTCGGCTTCATCTATTTCGGCATGGTGAACACCGGCATCGCGGCCGTCATCTTCCTCGCCATCGTGCTGTCGCTGATCCCCCACGACATGATGTACGGGCCCCAGGCGGCACTGATCGCCGAAAGCTTCACCGGCCGCCTGCGCTACAGCGGAGCCTCGCTCGGCTACCAGCTTGCATCTGTGATTGCGGGCGGTCCCGCGCCCCTGATCGCCACCTGGCTGTACGGCACCTATCAGACGTCCTATGCGATCGCAGCCTATATCGGCATCTGCGCGGTCATCTCGGTGATTGCGACCGCGCTCATGACGGACCGCACCGGCGCGAGCATCGCGCGCGAATATGACGAGGCCGGCACGGACGCGCAGCGGCTTGCCCACTGAGACGCCGCCCGCTCAGGCCTGCACAGCCGCGTGTTGCGCGGGTAACCGTGCGTAAGCGGCGATCATTGTTTCGGGGCAAATTCGAACCGGGAGAGATCCAGATGTCCAGCACTCTGTTCGGCCGCAACGTCAAACGACGAACCCTTCTGAAGGCAGGACTCGCAATCGGCGCGGCGCAGCTCGCAACCCCGCTTGTGGGCAGGACCGCGGCAGCGAAGAAATACGACGCGGGAGCCACCGACGGCCAGATCAAGATCGGCAACATCATGCCGTATAGCGGGCCCGTGTCGTCCTACAGCGAGATCGGCAAGACCCAGGCGGCGTATTTTCAAATGCTCAATGAGCAGGGCGGAATCAACGGCCGCAAGATCGCTTTCATTTCCTACGATGACGCCTACAGCCCGCCGAAAACGGTTGAACAGGCGCGCCGTCTGGTCGAGGACGACGAGGTCCTGCTGATCTTCAGCAGCCTCGGCACGCCGACCAATACCGCGATCGAAAGATACATGAATGCCAAGAAGGTGCCGCAACTCTTCGTCGCAACCGGCGCCACCAAATGGAACGATCCGGCTCACTTTCCGTGGACCATGGGGTGGCAGCCAAGCTACCAGAGCGAAGGACACGTCTATGCCCATTATCTCATCAAGAACCGTCCGAACGGAAAAATTGGAATCCTTTATCAGAACGACGACTATGGCAAAGACTACGTCAAGGGCCTGAAGGACGGCCTAGGCGGAAAGCTCCCGATCGTCAGCGAGCTTTCATATGAGACCACCGATCCGACCGTCGACTCGCAGATCATCACCCTGCAGTCGTCCGGGGCCGACGTCTTCTTCAATGTAACCACGCCGAAATTCGCGGCGCAGGCGATTACGAGAGCCGCAGAACTCGGCTGGAAACCGCTCCACATCCTCAACAACGTTTCCGCCTCGGTCGGCGCAGTGCTCAAGCCGGCCGGACTGGAGAATTCAAAAGGTATTCTCTCTACCGCCTATCTGAAAGATCCCACGGACCCGCAGTGGAAGAATGATCCGCCGTTCGAGAACTGGCTATCCTTCATGGGACGCTATTATCCGCAAGGCGACAGGACCAGCACCTTCACGGTCTACGGCTATGCGACGGCCGGCACTCTCGCACAGGTTCTGAAGCAATGCGGCGACGAACTCACACGCGAGAACATCATGAAGCAGGCGGCCAGCCTTCACAATCTGCAACTCGGCCTGTTGCTGCCGGGCATTGCGGCCAACACGGGACCGCACGACTACGCGCCGATCAAACAGATGCAGATGGCGAAGTTCAACGGCGAGCGCTGGGAGTTGTTCGGCCCGGTGGTCAACGGGGCGACATCCGCGAGTTGACCCAGGCGGCCGGTCAGGCCGCGTTGGAGCCTTCCTGCCGGCTCGCCTCGAACAGGAACCAGGTGCGCCGTTCGGTCTCGTCGATGAAGAGTTCGAGCAGCTGCGCGGTGCCGCGGTCCTCGTTGTCATCGGCGAGCTTGTGCGCCTTTCGCATCGCGGCGGCCATGTGCTTGTTGTCCTCCATCAGCTCGCGCAGCATCTCGCGCGGGGGGACGTAATCCTCGTTGTTGTCCTGGATGGTCTGCAGCTTTGATATCTGGCCGATAGAGCGCAACGTGACGCCGCCGAGCTTGCGCACGCGCTCGGCCAGCTGGTCGGTCGTGGCGAAGATCGCGTCCGACTGCTCGTCGAGCAGCAAGTGATAGTCGCGGAAATGCCGGCCGCTCACATGCCAGTGGAAGTTCTTGGTTTTCAGGTACAGCGCGAAAGCGTCCGCCAGCAGCACGTTCAGCGCGCCTGATATTTTGTCGACGGCGGCCTGTGGCAGGTCGGTGGGGGTGTCGAGATCGGGGGAGACTCTTTGCGGTTTGTTGTCGGTTTTACTCACGATGCACCTTTTTGCTAGGGGCCGGGCGTTGGACATTCGCCGCCGAACCCTCTAACGCATCACGCACCCGGCGGTTCCTGCCGTCGGAACCCAGTTTCGGAACGACCGTCCCCATGGATGAATGGATCGACTATTACGATTCCACCCATACGATCTATGTCAGCAAGCTGCATCGTGACCGGCATTTCGCGGTGATTGCGCGGGATATCGCCGGCTATGTCTCCTCCCCTGATGCCGTGGTGCTCGATTATGCCTGCGGCGAGGCGCTGTCGGCGGGGCGCGTGGCGGATGCCTGCGGCCTGCTCTATCTCGCCGAGCCCGCACCCGGCGTCCGGGGCCGGCTGATCGCGCGCTTTGCGCCAAATACCAAAATCCGGGTTCGTTCGCTGGAGGACGTCAAGAAGATGGCCGAACACTCGGTCGATCTCGTCGTCATGAATTC
>JAEZEU010000268.1 GCA_023432885.1 Pseudomonadota bacterium
GCCATCCACGCGCCGCGCACAACCCGCAGGGCTGAGACGCCCGAAGGAGAGCGAGGCCGCCGCATGTCACTTTCGCTTGGGACGACCGGAATGCATCAGCTTGCCGGACAGCGGCCGGCCGATAATCTCTTCCGCCAGCAGCGCCGCCTCGATGAGAGCGTCGAGATTGAGGCCGGTCTCGATGCCCATCTCGGCGCACATGAAGGCCATGTCTTCGGTGCAGATGTTTCCAGCACCCTGCACGTTGGCATGCTTGGCAAAGGGGCAGCCCCCAAGGCCCGCAATCGAGCTATCGAACAAACTCACGCCCATCTGCAAGGCAGCGAGCACATTGGCCGCACCCACCCCACGCGTATCGTGCAGATGCGTGCCGATTCTGGCATCGGGCACCAGTTCGCGCACCGCGCCAATCATACGGCGGATCGCCTCTGGATTCCCCCAACCCACCGTGTCAGCGAGATAGATAGCCGGCAGCGGCACTTTAAGATCTTTTGCGAGCTCAACGACGTAGCGGACGTTTTCAAGCACGCGGTCCAGCGGGACCTCACCCTCGAAGTTGCAGCCGAAGGCGGTCAGCACATAGGCCTTATCCAGCGGCACCCCTTGATCCAGATACAGGCGCGCCCACGTCGCCTGACGATCACGGTTCTCTGCCGCGGTGCAATTGTTGTTCTTCAGACAGAACGTATCGGTCGTGTAAAAGATCAGTTTGCCGTCCAGATCGACACCCGGCGCACTCGCTGCACGACGAAAGCCCGATTCATTGAGCCACAGAGCGGTGTAGCGCACGCCATCGCGCTTGCGGATGGCGCCAAATAGATCGGCCGTATCGGCCATGGTCGGGACCGCCTTCGGGCTGACGAAGGAGCCGACCTGCACCTGCTTTAGGCCGCTAACAGCCAAGGCCTCGATCAGGCGAGCACGCTGCTCGAGCGGATACAGGGTCTTTTCAATCTGGAAGCCTTCGCGCGGCCCCTCTTCATGGAACTCGACGAACTTAGGAAGATCACTCACAGCCGGCGCTCCTCGGTGTTACTCGCTTTTGACAAACAATCGTTCATTTGTCCAGCAATTCGAATGCAGTCTTACGCGGTTGCCAGACTCTTTCAAATTAGTATTATAGTACTGTATTTGCTTGATAATACGAGGATTGCTCTCTGTTGCGAATGAGCGTTCGCTCTGCTCTTTGCCAAACAAGTGTTTGTTGATAGACGAAAGGGAGACAAGGCAACCTAGAGCGCGAAGAGCCAGTGCCATGACCTCTTTCCAGTCCCTGATTCAGCAATCCGCCACGCAGCACGCGCAGCGACTTGCTCTTGCATTCGCCGATCACACCGTGAATCACGCCGAGTTGCTCGACGAGGTTTCGCGCGTTGGCGCGGGGCTAGTGGCCATGGGCGTGAAGGCGGGCGACCGCGTTGCGATCATCGCCGGCAATCGCTTGGAGGCTGCGCTCGTTGTGTGGGCCTGCGCGTGGATCGGCGCAGTGGCCGTCCCCGTCAATATCCGCCTTTCGCAGGGAGAAATGGAGGCCATCCTTGAAGACTGCAGGCCTACGGCGCTGGTGACGGAGGTGGACTGGCTAACGTTGGGACATCCCACCCTGATGCGCATCGCCATCGACGCGCCCCTCCACTCTTCCACGATGAGCTTCGGTGTGCTGCGCAGCTTTTCGCCTGTAAACGCAGCGGCCGTGGACGACGATGCCCCCTTGTGCCTGATCTATACGGCAGCCACGCAGGGCTTGCCAAAAGGAGCGATCGTCACCCACGGCAATTTGAGCGCAAGCACTGAACAGCTCGTGAAATCCTGGACGCTCGATGCACGTGACGCGGCGCTGGGCGCGCTACCTTTGTTTCACATCGCCGGGCTCTCGCTGTACGCGGCCATGCTGAGATGCGGCGGGTCCACCGTGCTGATGCGTAAATTCGACCCTGGGCAGGCGGCGCGCCTCGTTCACGACCGCCGCGTGAACGTCATCGGCACGTTTTCTCCGATGCTGGAGCAGATCCTCGACAGCGCCGAACAGGCCGCGCTGAAACTGACGCACCTGAAAGCGATCTTCGGACTGGAGCCGCCCGCCGTCATCGAGCGTTTGGTCAAGCTGGCTCCGGGTGCCGTTTTCTATGCTTCATATGGCCAGACCGAGACCAGCGGACTGATCGCGACGGCACCGGAACGCCAATGCCCCGGCAGCGCGGGCCGTCCGATGCATCTCAGCGAAGTGCGCGTGGTCGATGAACTCGGCGATCCCCTGCCTGCGGGTGAAACCGGGCTCATCGTCGTCAAGGGGCCCTGTGTGTCACCCGGCTATTGGGGCCAGCCGGTGCAAGCTACGCCGATCAGCAAGCGCGGCTGGCACGAGACCGGGGACCTCGGCTTGCTCGATGCCGACGGCACGCTGCATTTCCGCGGGCCGGCCTTGAAGAAGAGACTTATCAAGTCAGGCGGCGAGAACGTATATCCGGCGGAGGTCGAGCAGATTCTGCGCGCGTGTCCCGGCATCGCCGACGCGTTGGTGATCGGCGTTGCCGATCCGGAATGGGGCGAGAGCGTCGCCGCATTGTGCGTACGCCAAAGTGACGACATCAGCGCCGAGGCGGTCCGCGAGTTCGTGGCTGCCCGCATCGCGCGGTACAAGAGCCCCAGGCAAATCCGTTTCCTGGCGGAGCTACCGAAGAACGCCCAAGGACAACCCGACCTCGATGCGGCGCGCCGTCTCTTCGATGAAGCGGAACGACGGCCTGAAACCGACTCCGGCGCCCGACCTCCGGCAGACCCGTCAGCCGAAGCGTCGCCCTTTGCCTGGACTCCGAGCGCAGAACTCATCGCCGGCTCGGTCCTCACCCGCTTCATGCAACAT
>JAEZEU010000284.1 GCA_023432885.1 Pseudomonadota bacterium
GGACGCTCTTTCACATGTCGGGATGGACAGATCAGACCGGCACGAACGAGATCATCGTCATCAGCGTCGCGCAGGGTTTTGGCTTCGGCCTCGTATTCGTACCGCTGTCCACCGTGGCGTTCCTGACGCTGGCGCCGCACTTGCGCACCGACGGCACCTCGATGCTCACGTTGATGCGCAATGTCGCAAGCTCGATCGGCATCTCCATCGTGATCTCGCAGCTCACCGAGGGCACGCGCCACTCCTATGCGATCCTCAACGAGCACATCAATCCGTTCAACCACGCCATCCAGATGCCTGACGTGCGCAGGCTGCTCGATCTATCCACCGACGCCGGCCGCGCCCTGGCGGACGTGATCCTGAAGACGCAGGCGCAGATCCTCGCCTTTTCGCACGACTACCAGATGGTGACGCTGTTCATCCTCTGCTCCATCCCGCTCGCCATCATGATCGGCTCGACCAAGGCCACGCTGCGCGACCAGGCCGCAGGGCCGGAGCACGCGGTGATCGAGTAACGGGCACAGAATTTTTCCACATTCTTGGCGGGCTCGCCCAGGCTGTATCGCTCTACCTGACGCAGCGCCCAGGCTTTCGCTGCGCTTGCGAGTTTGGGTCCCATCACTTGATCGGCGGACGCGGCAAGACGGCCTCGCCTGCTTCCAGATGGTAGGTATGATCGAGCGAGTACCAGGGCGCCGTGACGCCGGATGCCGAAGGATGCGCCTCGTCATGCCGCACGAACTTTCCAATCAGCGCGCGCGTGACGCCGAACTGCGCGTCGCTCTCGATATTGGGATCGGCGGGATCGTAGACCTGTGAAATCAGGGTCTTGAAGCCGGGCTTGAAGATCAGCGCATGCAGATGCGCCGGCCGGTAGGGATGACGGCTCTGCGCCTTCAGCAGGCGGCCGACGACGCCGTCGGTCGGAATGGGATAGCCGACGAACATCACCGTGCGGAAGGAAAAGCGGCCGGCGGCATCGGTGGTGAATTTGCCGCGCAGGTTCATGTCGGCCTGCGCGGGGTCCTGGTTCTCGTAGAGGCCGACAGGCGACGCGTGCCAGACGTCGACATCCGCGCCGGCGACCGGGCGGCCGTCTTGGTCCACCACGCGGCCACTCACGAACAGCGGCGCGCCCGATGTGTCGGAGCGCACGATGGAGCCGCCGTTCTCCACCCGCGGCGAATTGAGCCGCCAGAACGGCCCGAGCAGCGACTGGTCGGTTTCAGTGTTGCCGCCCTCGCCGTTGTTGAGCAGGCACACCAGCGAGGAGACGCCGAGCGAGCCCGCCATCAGCACGAATTCGTTGTGGGTGTCCGACGTGAGCCGCCCCATCTCGGCAAGGATGGCGGTGGCTTCGCGGAACTCGGCTTCGGTCAGCCCGGTCTCGCGAACGAAGCCGTGAAGATGCTTGATCAGGCAGACCATGATCTCGCGCAGGCGCGGATCAGCGGTGCCCTCCATGGCGGCCAGCGCCGCCGCCGTCACATCCTGCTCGCACTCGATGATCATGCGATCTGTTTCCTGCGTCATTCCAGGCGCGCGAAGTGCGAACCCGGAATCTCAGATCCCGGTTCAGCCCTGACGGGCTGCCCCTGGATGACGGGCCATCATGTGGCCCGTCAGTTCAGCTTCTCAATCGCCGCCAAGCGGCCGATCGGGGTTCGCACAGCATCGCAAATAAAGGCATCACGCATCGATTCTCTCCCTGAATGCTGCGTTCCTCGCGCCAGTAAACGAATTGAGGCGAGTTGTAGGAACGGCCACATGGCAGGTCAATCGACCGCGTAGCCTCAACCGGGTACATTCGCCATGCGGAATGACCGTGGATCAGGTGGAAAACGCAGCTCTCCGGGGCAAAGCGGTAGGACCGCGCGGCGAAATTCTGTAGTTTCCGCTGCCGATGACCATCCAGAAATCGATCCCCGCCCCCGCACCGCCCGAGCCTTCTTCCCAGCCGGACACGCCCGCGCGCGTGACGCCGATGATGGAACAATTCCTCGAGATCAAGGCGGCCAATCCCGGACTGCTATTGTTCTACCGGATGGGCGATTTCTACGAGTTGTTCTTTGAAGATGCCGAGATCGCCTCCAAGGCGCTCGGCATCATGCTGACCAAGCGCGGCAAGCATCAGGGCCAGGACATACCGATGTGCGGTGTGCCGGTGGAGCGCTCCGACGACTATCTCCACCGGCTGATCGCCAAGGGCTTTCGGGTTGCGGTCTGCGAGCAGATGGAAGACCCGGCCGCAGCAAAGGCGCGCGGCAACAAGAGCGTGGTCCGCCGCGACGTGGTGCGGCTGGTCACGCCGGGCACGCTGACCGAAGACACCCTGCTCGATGCCCGGGCGAACAACTATCTGCTCGCGATCGCGCGGGCGCGCTCATCCGCCGGCGGCGACCGTTTTGGCCTGGCGTGGATCGACATCTCGACCTCCGAATTCATGGTGACCGAGTGCGCGGCGGGCGAACTGGCCGCGACGCTGGCGCGCATCAACCCGAATGAAGCGATCGTTGCGGATGCGCTCTATTCCGACAACGAGCTCGCCCCCACGCTGCGCGAGTTGACGGCGGTGACGCCGCTGACGCGCGACGTCTTCGACGGGGCGACCGCCGAGCGTCGGCTGTGCGACTATTTTGCGGTCGCTACCATGGATGGCCTGGCGGCGATGTCGCGGCTGGAAGCCACCGCCGCGGCTGCGGCCGTTACCTATATCGACCGCACCCAGGTCGGAAAGCGCCCGCCGCTATCGCCGCCCGCGCGCGAAGCGGCCGGCGCCACCATGGCGATCGACCCCGCTACCCGCGCCAATCTGGAGCTGACGCGCACGCTTGCCGGCGAACGCCGCGGCTCGCTGCTCGACGCCATCGACTGCACGGTGACGCCTGCGGGCTCGCGGCTGCTGGCCCAGCGGCTCGCTGCGCCGCTGACCGACGGCGGTGCGATCGCACGACGGCTCGATGCAGTTGCCGAGTTCGTCGCCGACAGCGCCGCACGCGAGGACATCCGCGATGCCCTGCGCAATGCGCCGGACATGTCGCGCGCGCTGGCGCGCCTTTCCGTCGGGCGCGGCGGCCCGCGCGATCTCGCCGGCCTGCGCGACGGCATCCTCGCCGCCGACCAGGCCTTGAGCCGTCTGGAATGGCTCGATGATCCGCCGGCAGAGATCAAGGCGGTGATGGACGCCCTGCGCCGTCCCTCGCGCGACCTTGCACAGGAGTTTTCCCGTGCGCTGGCCGATCAACTGCCACTGATCAAGCGCGACGGGGGATTCGTGCGCGAGGGCTATGAGAGCGCGCTCGATGAGACGCGCAATCTGCGCGATGCCTCACGCCTCGTGGTCGCCGCGATGCAGGCGCGCTATGCCGACGATACCGGAGTCAAGGGGCTGAAGATCCGGCACAATAACGTGCTCGGATATTTCGTGGAGGTGACCGCGCAGCATGGCGACAAGCTTATGTCGCCGCCGCTGAACGCGACCTTCATCCACCGCCAGACGCTGGCCGGGCAAGTCCGCTTCACCACATCAGAGCTGGGTGAAATCGAAGCCAAGATCGCCAATGCCGGGGATCGCGCGCTGGGCCTGGAGCTGGAAATCTTCGACCGGCTTTCGGCGATGGCGCTTGCCGCCAGCGAGGACTTGCGTGCCGCCGCCCATGCCTTCGCCATGTTGGATGTCGCAACCGCCCTGGCAAAGCTCGCTGTCGATGACAATTACGTGCGGCCCGATGTCGATCACTCCTTAAGCTTCGCCGTGGAAGGCGGGCGTCACCCCGTGGTCGAGCAGGCGCTGAGGCGCGACGGCCAGCCGTTCATTGCCAATTCCTGCGATCTGTCGCCGGGGCCGTCGCAGAAGAACGGCCAGCTCTGGCTGATCACCGGCCCCAACATGGCCGGTAAATCGACCTTCCTGCGTCAGAACGCGCTGATCGCGCTGCTCGCGCAGATCGGCTCCTTCGTGCCGGCGACGCGTGCCCGCATCGGCATCGTTGACCGCCTGTTCTCGCGCGTCGGCGCGGCGGATGATCTCGCGCGCGGCCGTTCCACCTTCATGGTCGAGATGGTCGAGACCGCCGTGATCCTCAATCAGGCCAGCGAGCGCTCGCTCGTGATCCTCGACGAAATTGGCCGCGGCACCGCCACCTTCGACGGCCTCTCGATCGCTTGGGCCGCGATCGAACACCTGCATGAGGCAAACCGCTGCCGCACGTTGTTCGCCACGCATTATCACGAGCTCACCGCGCTCTCGGCCAAGCTGCCGCGCATGTTCAACGCGACGGTGCGGGTCAAGGAATGGCAGGGCGACGTCGTGTTCCTGCACGAGGTGCTGCCGGGTTCGGCCGATCGCTCCTATGGCATACAGGTCGCAAAACTCGCCGGCCTGCCGCCGGCCGTGATCACGCGGGCGAAATCGGTGCTGGCGAAGCTGGAGGCGCAGGACCGCGGCCAGACCGCCCGCGCGCTGGTCGACGATCTGCCGCTGTTCGCGGTCCCCTCCCGCGCAGCGGCCGAGAATGCGCCGCCGAGCGAGGCCGAACAACTGATGGAAGCGGTGAAGGCGTTGCACCCCGACGAAATGTCGCCGCGCGAAGCGCTGGATGCGCTCTACAAACTCAAATTGCTGACGGCGAAGGCGGAAAAATGAAGCCGGTCGCCACATTGCTGGTGTGGCTTGCGTTCCTGATCGGCGTACCGCAGGTCGTGATCTGCGGCGCGACGATCCTTTCCTCGGGCTGGGCGATGCCGCTGGTCCTGATCTTCCTGCTGACCCCGATCGTGCCGCTAATCCTGATACAGGAGATCAGCCGCTGGCATAGACTGCCGCCGGAGGTGACGGCGAGTATCGCCCTGCTGTCGATCGCCGTATCTGGCGGCTTCTACTGGATGCTGTTCTATCGGATGAGCTGAGTGCAGAGCCTCATCCTGAGGAGCCGCGGAGCGGCGTGCAAGGATGGAAGCCTTCCAGGGCCCATGGTTCGAGACGCCGCTCCTCACCATGAGATCAGGCGCGCGCCGCCTTGCGCTGTCCATTCCACCACAGCGCCAGATTCCAGCCGATGCATGTGGCCAGCGCGAGACTCAGGCCGATTGCCGAGCCGAATTGCAGCGCCGCAACGTGCATCACGGCGATCGCGAGGCCGAATCCCATCAGGCCCCACGCGCTGTTGGCGATCACGGCGGCGGTCGGAACGCCGCCAATGCGAGGATGCAGGATGAGCATCAGGCTGGTGAAGACGATCGGAAACAGCGCCATGATGCCGGAGATTCTCGGGCCGACCCAGCCCGACGTCGTCACCACCGTGGCAACGAGCATTGCGACGAGGGCGGCGCGCAGGGGAATGTCATACCAGCGACGCGCGATCAGCGGCATCTTTTTGACATGCATATAGGCCCGCATCGGGGGAACGCAGACCGCAAAGGTGATCGCATTGACCACCACGCCCGCCAGCAGCGTCCACTGGAACTGGCGGATGATGGTGGCAAGCATCAGCCACACGGTGATCGCCGCGCCCGCGCTCACCCACAGGCTGAAGCGCTGCGACAGGAGGACATAGGTGAGCGCCAGGAAGATCGTTGCCGCATTGATCGGCAGGCTGGCAAGTGCGCCCTCAGCAATGAAGGCCGCATCATGGTCGAGCGCGAGGAAGACGTAGGACGGCCCGGCAGAGATCGGCAGTGTGGCGACCAGCGCGCCGATCACCGGGCCCGAACGCTCGGCGATGACGGAGGCCGACACCACGAATGCCGCTGATATCGCCATCCGGGAGAGCAGGATCAGGACGAAGGAAAATTCGGGAGACATTCAGGAGTCGTTCCAGCGCAGGCCAGAACCCATACCACACCTGTTTGTGTGGCGCGAAAGCCGTCGAACGGCATGTTTCCAACCGATGGGCCGCGGCGTGTGAGCCCCGGCCTTCCCTTCTCTTCGAGCTACGGCGGCCGAGTCGCTCGGGCGACAAAGAGCGACGACAGCGGGTCACACCCGCTTCATCGACACCGAGACCTTCGGGCCGTTCTTGATGGTCTGATAGACCACGCAATAGCGCTCGGTGAGCTTCAGCAGCAGGTCCAGCTTGTCCTGCGGCGCATCGGTATCGACATCGAAGCGCAGGCGGATTTCGGCGAAACCAACGGGGGCTTCCTTGTCGACGCCAAGGGTGCCGCGGAAATCGAGATCGCCTTCGGCGACCACATGGCCGGCCCTGAGCGGCACCTCGACGGCGGTGGCGACCGACTTCAAGGTGACCCCGGCGCAGGCGACGAGCGCCTCCAGCAGCATGTCGCCGGAGCAAAGCTCGAGCCCCGAGCCGCCGGTAGCGGGATGAAGACCAGCCGTCGCGAGCGCCCGGCCGGTCTCGACCTTGCAGGCGATGCCTTCGTTGTCGATCGAGCCCTTGGCTTTCAGGGTGATGACGGCGGCGGAGGGATCGGACTTGTAGCGCTCCTTGATCGGAGCCTGCATGGCGCGGAGTTCGGCGGCATCCATCGTTGTTCTTCTCCCTGAATTCTTGCGATGCCGGATGTAGAGAAAAATCCCGGCCCTGTCACCACCACATGGCTTCGCCGGCGCGGGCGTCGACTTCGGCATCCGGGATATTGCGGTCGAGCGAGCGGTCGAGCGCCGTCAGCACGCGGCGTTTGAAGGCATCGAAGTGCTGGGAATTGCGGTCTCGCGGCCGCCCCAGATTGATCTGGATCTCCTGAAACAGCCGCCCCGGCCGCGGCCGCATCACAACTACGCGATCCGCCAGCACCACGGCTTCATCGACGTCATGCGTGACCAGGACCAGGGTCGGCCGGGTGTCGGCCCAGACGTCGAGCAGATGATCCTGCAGGTCGCGTCTCGTGAAGGCATCGAGTGCCGAGAACGGCTCGTCGAGCAGCAGCACTTCCGGCTGCTGCACCAGGGCGCGGGCAATCGCGACGCGCTGTGCTTGCCCGCCGGAAAGCTCGCGCGGCCATGCACCCGCCTTGTCGGCGAGGCCGACGCGCTCGAGCGCCCGCGCGATCCGCTCGCGCCTGACGTCGGCCGGCAGGTTGAACAGGCCGAAACCGATATTGTGGGCGACGCTGAGCCACGGCAGCAGCCGCGGCTCCTGGAAGATGATGCCGATCTTTTCGTGCGGTGCTGTTATCGTGGCGCCGTCGAGCGTCACCGCGCCTGTCGTGGCGCGATCGAGGCCGGCAATGGCGCGCAGCAGCGTCGATTTTCCGCAGCCGGAGCCGCCGATGATGGCGACGATTTCGCCGAGCTGAATCTTCGCCGAAAAACCCTGCAGCGCGTTGACGCCGTTGGGATAGGTCTTGCCGACTTTCTCCAGCACCAGCATCAGGCCGCTCCCCCTTGCCTGCCGAACGCGTCCTGCCAGCGCAAGAGCGGCGCGGTCGCGACCTCGATCAACCAGTCGGTCGTCTTGCCGAGAATGGCGAAGATCACGATAGCGGCGACGATCTGTGCGGGCTTGCCGAGCTGCTGGCCGTCGATCAGGAGATATCCGAGGCCTTCGGAGGCGCCCATGAACTCGGCGGCGACCACGAACATCCACCCGAGTCCAAGGCCGACGCGCAACGCCACCACGTAGGCCGGCAGCACGGCGGGCAAGAGGATGCGGCGGATCATGGCGGGGCCGGACAGTCGGAAGATGCGGCCGACCTCGACGATCTTGCGGTCGACGGCGAGGATCGCGCCCATCACGCCGAGATAGACCGGAAACACCACGCCGACCGCGATCAGCGCGACCTTGGACGTCTCGAAGATGCCGAGCCACAGGATGAACAGCGGCACCCAGGCGATCGAGGGGATCGCACGCAGCGCCTGCACGGTCGGATCGAGCAGCTGCCGCGCCAACCCCCAATAGCCCGAGACCGCGCCGAGGATGGTCCCGGCAACGACGCCGAGGCCGAAGCCGGCGGCGACACGCGTCATCGTCGTAAGGATATGGCGTGTCAGTTCGCCGCTCTTCGCCAGTTCCATCACGGTGGCGAAGATCTTGCTCGGCGGCGGCACCAGGCGGCCGTTTGAATAGCCGAAAGAGACCCAGAGCTCCCAGAACAGCGCGAGCC
>JAEZEU010000300.1 GCA_023432885.1 Pseudomonadota bacterium
TCCGCGCGACTACATCGTAACGGGCCTCGCCGAGAACATGGCGGACACGGCGATCCCCTTCGCGCTGGTCGCCCACGAGGGCGAGCGGTTCCTCGGCACCTCCTCCGTGATCGCCTCGGACCTGGAGCAGCGGCCGCAGCTCACGCCATGGGTCGCCGCCGTCTGGGTCGAGGAGGACGCGCGCAGGCACGGGATCGGCGCCGCACTGGTGAACCGCGCCACGGACGATTGCTTCGCGCTCGGCGAGAAACACATCTATCTCTGCGCGCGGGCGCGCTTGGCGGGATTCTACCAACGGCTCGGCTGGATCATCATCGAGCGTGGCGTGGGGCCGCACGAACTGGACGTGTTCTCTCGGGAAGCCCCGGGACCACGCGTCGGTTGAAAAGCGCGAAATCCGTCCTGCGCATCCAGGTCAGTTCGAGGCCATGAAGATCGCCAGGCCAAACCCGGTGAGATGATGCAGCGCCTGGTCGACGCCGATCAGCGACCAGAACCAGGGATGCTCCTGGTTGACGCCGCAATGCGAGGTGACCAAGCCCTTGGCCCGATCGATGGTGATGTGAATGGCGAAATCGATGAACGCGACGAACCAGAATTTCGGCGCGACGATCAGGATCAGCAGCAACGCAACCGCAAGGTGCACGAGGCAATGCGCCAGCAGCGGCAACTCCCAACCCTTCTTCTGGTCCTTGCCGATCGCCATCCAGGAATTTTGCAGGAAGAAATCGGCCACGATGTGCTTGCCGGTGAGCAGCAGCATCCATCCGACCAGCGCGCCGACCGGAACCGTGGAAGACATGGCAGGGAGCAACAAAGCTGACGCCTCTATTGACTGTACGTAAGAGAACGAATCTGGAGTTCAGGCAGCCAGCTCGGTTTCTTGTCTTACCGGGACGTTTCCCGGCGATTGGCGCATTTATGACAAATCCCGGCTGGCTTTGCACCTCTAACCGCGGCAAAAAATCCGCCAGTGTGACCTTCCGGCGATACGGCTCCGGACAATGACGGTAAGGTTACCGTTGGGCCGGATTTGCAAACCGGCCTGCCAACGGTATCATTTCCTCTCTGGAAATTACCGTTCTTTTTTAGAGAGTTAGGTTTTCTCCGGCGCCGACAACCTGCAGAGGTGAGGCTGCGCCACGGCCCAGGTTTAAGCCAGGTCTCAATCCATGAGCGTCGAAGCTCCAATCCCGCCAGTTGGAAAGCGCGAGCGAACGCGGATCATCAAGAGCAATCGCGTCCAGATATTCCTGTTTGTCGTCCTGACGCTGGTGCTGACGGGCGCCGCGGTCTGGGGCGCCCGGGTCTGGCTGAAAAACTCCGAGACGTTGGTATTCGCGGTGGGCGATCCTGCCGGTCCCGAGGCGCGTTTCGCCGAACGGCTCGCCGTGATGCTGAAGAACAATTTCTCGCGGTTCAAGGTGAAGATCGTCACCAACGCCGACAACGCCAAGGCGCTGGCCCAGTTCGATCGGCGCGAGGCGGATCTCGCCGTGCTGCGCACCGACGCCAAGGTGCCTTCGCGGGCGCGCGCCGTCGCCGTGCTCGACCATGACCTCGTCCTCGTGTTCAGCCCCAGCGGCAAGAAGATCAGGTCACTCGCCGACCTCAAGAAGAAGAAGATCGCCATCATTGCCGAGAACGATAGCGGCGCCGCTTTCATCCGCAGCATCCTCGAATTGTCCGATGCTTCCGCGACAACCCCGCTGGTGCAGGTCGTTTCCCCCGGAACGCCCGTCGACAAGTTGTTCACGGCGGGCGTCGCCGCGGTCGTCACCATCGCGCCGGCCTCGAAGATCGTGAAAGACAAGAGTTACGAGCAGTATGCGAAGCGCGGCGGGCTCACGCTGAACGCAATCGAGGCTTCAACACTGCTGACCCGGAAATACCCGGCGCTGTCGGAGGAAACGATTGCGGCGGGCACGCTGTCCTCCTCGCCGGCGATACCGGAGGAGGACGTCGACACGGTCGGATTGCAATGGCTGCTGGTCGCACAGTCCCGGATGCCGAACTCGACCGTCGGCGAACTCGCTCGCCTCGTCTACGAGAACAAGGCCGAGCTCGCGCTCCAGAACGGTTTTGCCTCCCGGATCGAGCCGGCTAGTACAGAAAAGGATGCCTTCATCCTGGCCCATCCGGGCGCTGCCGAGTACATCAACGACGACATCAAGTCGTTCGTCGAGCGCTACAGCGACCTGATGTATTTCGCCGCCGCGATGCTCGGCATCATCGGCTCGATCTGTGCCGCGCTCTACGCCAAGGTGACGCGCGTCGCGCCGGAAAGAGCGAGCGAGCTCGCGACCCGGCTGCTGGACATCGGCGAGGACGTGCAGGACACCACCTGCATCGACGATCTCGACGCCCTGCAAGACGAGCTTGAAAAGATATTGCGCGGCGTGGTGATAGGACTGCGTGACGGCACGATCAGCAGCGACGGGCTCGAGACCTTCAAGCTCGGCTACCAGTTCGTTCGCGACGAGATCGCCATGCGGCGCGAAGCGCTTCAGCGCCAGCCGCAGGGGGCTCCCTCCGCCCCTGCCCCACCCAATGAGGACAATGTGGTGGTGGTGAAGACGGCGCAGAGCGCCTGAGGCGAAGCGCGCGATCCGCAACACCCTTGGGGCACCGGCGCCAAATGAAAAGCCCCGGACCATGCCGGGGCTTGAAGTTCT
The DNA here is from genome assembly GCA_023432885.1 of Pseudomonadota bacterium. Lineage (GTDB taxonomy): Bacteria > Pseudomonadota > Alphaproteobacteria > Rhizobiales > Xanthobacteraceae > Bradyrhizobium. The sequence continues at coordinate 2,676 of JAEZEU010000300.1, forward strand.
TCGAGTGCAAGCACTTTCATTTTCGACGACGCCCTCAAGGTGATCAATGCGCGGCCACTGAAACGTGTGGAACTTGCAGGTACAAGGCCCAGGCCGCCCTCAAGGGTAGAAAGTGGCCATTTGGCGCTTGAATTGTGGTTTCATGGCCATAGCAAATTGCTGATACCGTGCCTTGGACCGCAGCTGAATACCGGTACGGTGCATGTCAACCGGCGATCCAGACCGGGGCCTCCCGAGATCGAGCGAATCTGCCTATTCCGCGGCGACGCCCGTACTGGGGGCAGCCACCCGCCCCCGGATTTCCGCGATCTTGCGCTTGAGCGCCTTCTGCCGCGGGTCCGGCATGGCTGCCGCCCGCGCCTCCGCCATCGCGCCGGCGAGATCAGGCAGCGCCAGCGTGCCGTCGAAAGTCGGCTTGGCCAGGCCGTCGATGATGGCGTGCCAGTCGGCCAGGCCATAGCGATACGTGTCGCCATAGCCTTGCACCATGGTGGCACTGTCGATGACCGCAGGGGCGGCCGCCGGCTGCCTGGTGAGCGCGCGGTCGATCATGTGCAGCCAGCGTTCGACCCATTGCCGCTCCCGCGAATAGCGGATCGAGTAACGGCGCCAGCGCCGGAGCGAAGCCTCGATCTTCAGCCGACGGATGCTGAAGCGGCTCGCCGTGCTGAAACGGATCTTGACGCGCTTGTGCACCCAGCCAAGCCAGTTGAGCAAGTCGAGGAGGGGCTCGGCGACAACGGCCGGCAGCGTCTCCACTATTTCGTCGAGCCGCAATTTCCTGACGTCGTCGGCACGCGGCGTGTCCGGATAGGCCTCCAGTTCCAGCAGTTTCAGCTGCGCGATCCGGATCGCGTCCTCATAGCTCATGCGCATCGCCATCAGGCGGGCAATCTCGAGCAGCATGGCATCGTCGACGCCGGGCTTGCCGACGAAGCGCCTGAGCCGCTCGACATAGAGCTTCGCATAGCCCGTGCCCTGATATTCGATCAGAAGGTGGATGGCGTCGCTGGCGGCCGGCACCACCGTCTCTGGCAACCCGGCAGGCAAATGGGGCATCGAGCCGTCCTGCTCGCCGATGATGTCGGCGAACAGGTAGCGAAGCGACTCGCGGACTTCCGAGAATGCACCCATCGTGCCTGCGCTCATGCGGGCCTGGCCGCCGCGGTCTGCTGCGCGAGCCGCTGCTCCAGATTGCCGATCGCGGCGGTCTGCTGCGCCAGCCGCTGCTCCAGTTTGCCGATATTGTCGAACAGCCGCGCGCTGGCAAGACGGAGGAAGTAGAAGCCGAAGGCCGGGTTCTGCACATAGAGCTCCTCGACCTTGCTGTAGCTGACGGAAAGGATTCGTCCGGCTTCGATGCATTCCAGCGTCTGAGTGCGCACGTTCGACGGCGAGAGCATGCCAAGCTCGCCGACGATGGCGCCGACCGGAAGCTCGATGCCGGATTCGACGAGGCGGAAGCGGCCGCTGACGATGTAGAGCATGTCCTCTGCCTTCTCGTCCTTGTAGAACAGGATTTGGCCGGCCGTGCAGCTGCGCTCGGTCATGAAGGGCTTCAGCCAGTCCATCGAGAGGTCGCTGTTGACCGATTTCCTGACGTCGCGGATCAGTTGCAGCATCTGGTGCAGGCGGTAGGCATTGAGCGCCAGCACCAGGGACTGCACACCGATAGTCAGGTAGTTGTGGGCCGGGATGGCGGTTCCGATCAGGACGAGATTGAGGAGGATGGCGAAGACGCGCAACGGAACCATGGTCTTCATCGTGGTCATGGAGAGCATGAAGACCGACGCAAACAGGGTGCCGTGTTGTGTCAGATGAGACATATCCATGGGTGCCGACCAGTCTTTCCGAATGAACCGTTTTCGCCATTTTAGCGCAGCCGTCCTCGCATCATAAGGCCGCCTGACGCCTTCGATATACGGAGAAAGGGCAAGGAATAGTCGGGAATTTCACAAGCCGGGACTAAATTTAGCCGGTCGCCCTCGACCCGCGCGCGTGCGTTTGAAGCGGCCTGTCGGCGATTCGCGGCATCGCCCCTAAACCCTTCAAACCGCAGGACAAAGCTGCCCGGCATGGTTGACGGGAGAGGAAATCCGTCAGCAAGGTGCCGTTCTCGCAGAAATGGCCGCCCGCCGAGGTCGACCTGCCCCGCGGCAAGAAGGTGCAGCTTGGCGAAGGCGCCTTCATCGCCACTACGCAGGTGTGAGGTTTTGGTGCTTGACCTTGTCGACTTCCGCCTTTTGATGGCGCGCCATCCCGAACTTGGCCAGGCCATCGATGCCGCAGCCAGGCGGCGCACGCTGGAGCACGAACAAGGAGAATGACGATGCTGGACACCGAGGGCGCCAGCGCGCCGCTGCTGGACATTGCCGGCGCCCGCGCCACCATCCGCCTCAACCGGCCGAGACATCACAATCGCCTGGAGGCCGACGATCTCGGCGTGCTGCTCGATCTGTTCGACCAGGTCGAGGCCGATCCGGCGCTGCGCGTGCTGGTGCTGACCGGCACCGGCCGCACCTTCTCCTCCGGCTATGATCTCGGATCGGTCGCAGAGCGTGCAGTCAGCGCCACGGAACAGCAGAGCGCGGGCTCGGCCTTCGAGGCCGTGGCCGACCGCCTCGAAAATCTGGGCATGCCGACGATCTGCCGGCTCAACGGCGGCGTCTATGGCGGCTCCACCGATCTGGCTCTGGCCTGCGATTTCCGCATCGGCGTCGACACTGCCGAGATGTTCATGCCGGCGGCGCGGCTCGGCCTGCACTATTACAAGAGCGGCATTCAGCGCTATGTGTCCCGGCTCGGCGCCGACAATGCAAAGATGCTGTTCCTGACCGCGCAGAAGATCAGCGCGCCCGAAATGCTGCGGATCGGCTATCTCACGGCGATGGTGCCGGCCGCGGCGCTGGACGCGGAAGTCGACAGGATCGCCAACATCCTTGCCGGCAATGCACCGATGGCGATGGCCGGCATGAAGCGCGCCATCAACGAATTCGCCCGCGGCAAGCTCGACGAGGCCGCCGCCGACCAGCGCCATCGCGAAAGCATGCGCGGCGCCGAGATCAGGGAAGGCATCAGGGCACGAGCCGAGAAGCGGCCGCCGAAGTTTTGATGGCCTTTCGGCCGTCATGGCCGAGCATCGCGCACATGAAATCGAGAAAACAACCCCATGCAAAGTAGAATGGGGCTCCGCCGGGCATGGCGCGATGGACTACTCGTCCACGAACGTTACGGTTTCGGCGACCTTGGCCCGCGAGGTGCGATAGCTGTTCACCAGATGCGCATGGTCGGCGTAGCCGAAGGAAATGCCGCAGACGACGCGGCGGTCGTCGGGCAGGTTGAAGTGGCGGCGGATCAGGTTCGAATGGCGGGCGAGCGCGGCCTGCGGAATGGTGCCGAGGCCAAGCGCCTGTGCCGCCAGCATGAAGTTGCCGACATAGGCGCCGCAATCGATCGCGCCGTAGACGCCGAGCGGCTCGTCGGTGTGGATGATGGCGACATGCGGGGCGCCGAAGAAATTGTAGTTCTCAAGCGCCTGCCTGGCATAGGCCGCCTTGTCGCCGCGCGGAATCCCGAGCGTGTTGTAGAGCTGAAATCCGCTCTCGCGCCGGCGATCGAGATAAACGCCGAGATACTCGCGCGGCGGCGGGAAGTCGTGGCCGTCCTCGGCGCCGGATGCCGCCGCTGCGTAGATCGCCTTGCGGAAACGCTCCTTCGCCGCGCCGCTGGCGATGATCACCTGCCACGGCTGGCTGTTGCACCAGGATGCGGTGCGCTGGGCGGCGGCAAGCAGCCGCTCGATCGTCTCGCGGGCGACCTCCTGCGGCAGGAACGCGCGCACCGAATAGCGCTCGCTGAGAAGCTCTTCGAGCACGCCGATGCGATCTTCCGTCGCGTAGCGCGTCTTCGACGTTTTCGCCGCGGCATCCGCCATCGTCATCGTCCCTTGGTCGGGATCTTGTTGAACGGCACGTCCTTGTCGACGCGGATGTCGCCGGGCAGACCCAGCACGCGCTCGGCGATGATGTTGCGCAGCACTTCATCGGTGCCGCCGGCGATGCGCATCGAGGGCGACGACAGCAGCATCTGCTGGAACTGGCCGCGTGCTTCTTCCTCGCTGTCGCCGGTGAGGCTGCCGGCCGCGCCCTGCAGATCCATCGCATAGGACGCAATGTCCTGCAGCATCATGCCGGACACCAGCTTGCCGATCGAGTTCTCCGGGCCCGGACGCTCGCCCTTCGACAGCGCCGAGATGGCGCGATAGCTGGTGTATTTCAGGCCGTTCGACTTGGTCACCCACGTCGCGAGCTTCGAGCGTACCGCGCGGTCGTCGATGGCAGGGCCGTCTTCCAGCATCAGGCTGGCGCAGAACTCGAACATCTCGGGCACACCGGTGGCAAGCCGCGCGCCGATCGACATGCGCTCGTTCATCAGTGTGGTCAGCGACACGTTCCAGCCCTCGCCCACCGCGCCGAGCCGCTGGCTGTCTGGAATGACGACGTCGGTGAAATAGACCTCGTTGAACTCCTGCATGCCGTTGGCCTGCTTGATCGGCCGGACCTCGACGCCCGGGCTCTTCATGTCCAGGAAGAACATGGTGAGGCCCTTGTGCTTGGGCACATTCGGATCGGTGCGCGCGATCAAAAGACCATAGTCGGAATAATGCGCACCGGAGGTCCAGATCTTCTGGCCGTTGACTATCCAGTTGTCGCCTTTCTTCTCGGCGCGGGTGCGCAGGCCCGCAACGTCGGAGCCGGCTGCGGGCTCGGAGAACAGCTGGCACCAGATTTCC
>JAEZEU010000308.1 GCA_023432885.1 Pseudomonadota bacterium
ATCGAGCCGATGATGGCGTTCTATGTGAACGTGCTCGGCTTTGGCCTGAGCGATTACATCACAAAACCGTTCCGCGCCTATTTCTTCCACGTCAACGCACGACACCATTCGCTTGCGCTGATCGAAACCGGCAAGAGCGGCATGCATCATCTGATGGTGGAATTGTTCTCGCTCGACGACGTCGGCCAGGCCTATGACATCGCGCAGCTTGAGGACCGCGTCGGCGTCACGCTCGGCCGTCACACCAACGATTTCATGACCTCGTTCTACTGCAAGTCACCTTCGTCCTTCATGATCGAATGCGGCTGGGGCGGCCGCGAGATCGACACCAAGAGGTGGCAAGCGGTCGAGATGTTCGACGGCCCCAGCCTGTGGGGCCATGACCGCGTGTGGCTGGGTCCGAAAGACCGCGAGGCCGCCCGCGACATGCGCCTCAACGCCGCCCGCGAAGGCAAGCGCGCCCCGGTGCAGGTGATGGAGGGGAATTACAAGCTGATGGCGGGGACATGCCCCTGGTGGGACGGGGTGAGGCAAAACTAGCGCTTGTCGCCGGCTTCGCCGCGACGACAGGGAGTTGTCGGGCCTACTCCCGATAGCAGCCCTGCTCGATCTCCGCGATCAATCCCTTCGCCTCCGGCAACCAGCCAAGCTCGCGGCGGGCGCGCCTGGCGCGGACGCGGCTGTTGGAGGCCATGGTGTCCTCGGCGGTGCCCTCGCCCCATTCGGCGGCGGCCTCCTGCATGGTCATCGCGAAAGGCGGACCTTCGAAGCCGAGCATGCGGTTGATGGCTTCGCATGCCTCGCGCATCGAGTTCTCGCCGTTCTCCGCGAAATAGAAGCTGCCCGCCGGCGCCTTGTCGATGGCGTGCGCATACAGCGGCACGAGATCGTCGATGTGCACGTTGGACCAGATGTTCTCGCCGGGACCGGCATGCCCGGCATTGCCGCGCTTCCTGGCGAGCTTGATCAACAGTGGCACCTGAACGCTGTCGCGGCCGGCGCCATGGCCGATGCCGTAGATCAGGCTCGGGCAGATGATGACGGGGCGGCAGCCCTTGTCATGAAAGCCGAGGATGAAATGGTTGAGCTCGACGCGCGCGGCGCGTGCGGGCGACGGCGTGATCGGCGAGTCCTCGTCAAAGATGTCGTCGGAGCGCTCGCCACGCGAGCGCGTGCCGACGATGCTCGAGCCTGATGTATGGATGAAGGCCTTGCCGCTGCCGGCGAGTGCGTCGAGCAGCGCGACGACGGCACCCTTGTGATCGGCGCTGGCCGCATTGACGACGACATCCGCCGCTCGCGCGGCACTCGCAAGGATCTGCGCGTTGTCCAGCGTGCCCATGATAGGCTCGATGCCGAAGGCACGAACCGCGTCGGCTTTCTCCGCCGAACGAACGAGGCCCGTGACCTGATGTCCGGCCGCCGCAAGATGCGCGGCGACGGAGCCGCCGATGTAACCCGATGCGCCCGTGCAGAATATCTTCATCGCGCTGCTACCCGTTACCCGCCGTCATTGCGAGCGAAGCGAAGCAATCCATCGCGCCAAAAGCGGAGACATGAATTGCTTCGTCGCTATTGCTCCTTGCAATGACGGAAAAGGTTTCTCAGCCTAACCCAAATGCTTCCTGAAAAACTCCGTCGCCCTGCCCCAGGCGAGCTCTGCGGCCTGCCGGTCGTGCACGGCGGCGCGCTGCTCGTTCACGAAGGCATGCTCGGCGTCGTAGCGGAACAGCTCGAGCGACTTGCCGGCGTCCTTCATCGCCTTCTCGAACGCGTTGACGGCATCCGGCGTGCACCAGTCGTCCTTGTTGGCGAAATGCGCCTGTAGCGGGATCTTCACGTCCGCGGGCTTCGCCGCCTGCTCCGGGGGGATGCCATAGAACACGACGCCCGCGGCCAGCTCCGGAATTTTCGTCGCGCCGATGATGGTCACTGCGCCCCCGAGACAGAAGCCGGTCAGGCCCACCTTGGCGCCGTTGCGCGCCAGATATTGCGCGGCGCCCCGCACGTTCTGTGTGGTGGCGTCCATGAAGTCGAGCGAGTTCATCTCTTTGCCGGCGGCGTCGGTGTCGTGATACGGCACCACCTTGCCCTTGTAGAGATCGGGCGCCAGCGCATCGAAGCCGGCCAGCGCGAACCGGTCGCAGATGCCCTTGATGTTCTCCGACAGGCCCCACCATTCCTGGATCACCACCACGCCCGGCGCATTGCCGCTCTTGGCATTGGCGAGATAGCCGGCGGTTTCCTTGCCGTCCGGACGCTTGAACGTGATGTGGGTGCCCATGGATTCCTCCGCGACTGTTTACTGGCCGTAATGCTCGCGACCATTTTGGCGGGTCGAGCGGAAGGAAGCAATCACGCACGCTATTCTCGTCGCCCGGATACTGCGTAGCGCGCCGCGCATGGGAGGCATGGAGCGCTCCTGACCGGGGGCCCATGCCCGACGCACGGAGACTGGGCTCCGGCTCCGCGACGCAGCCTTTCACGCCGCATTGCGTCCGGGAGACGAGGGAGAACAACAAAAAAGCCCCCGAAGGGGCTTTTTCAAAATAGTGAAGCTCGCCAACCTCAATGGGCGGTGGCCCAGACCTTCTTCTTGGTGAAGTAGAGCAGGCCCGTGAGCAGGATCAGGAACACGAACACCTGCAGGCCCAGCCGCTTGCGCGCTTCCATATGCGGCTCGGCGGCCCACATCAGGAAGGTGGTGACGTCCTTGGCATACTGCGCAACGGTCGCGGGCGAGCCATCGTCATAGGTCACCTGGCCGTCGGAGAGCGGCTTCGGCATCTTGATGGCGTGGCCCGGGAAATACTTGTTGTAGTAGGAGCCTTCCGGCAGGTTGAAACCGGCCGGCGGCTTGTCCTCATAGCCCTGCAGCAGGGCTGCGATGAAATCCGGGCCCTGTTCCTGGTACTGCGTGAACAGGTCGAACACGAACCAGGGGAAGCCGCGCTTGTAGGAGAGCGCCTTGGCGATCAGCGACAGGTCCGGCGGTGCGGCGCCGCCATTGGCCGCACGGGCCGCCTGCTCGTTCGGGAACGGCGACGGGAAGTAATCCGCCGGGCGGCCGGGCCGCTCGAACATCTCGCCCGCATCGTTCGGACCGTCCTTGACCTGGTATTCGGAGGCAAAGGCGGCTGCCTGCGCGGCCGAGTACCCGGGACCGCCTGGATCGGCGAGATTGCGGAAGGCGATCAGGGACAGACCGTGACAGGCCGAGCAGACCTCCTTGTAGACCTTGAGGCCGCGCTGCAGCGCGCCGCGGTCGTACATGCCCGCTGGACCCGCAAACGACCAATCGTTGCGGGGCGGCGTAACCCCATCGCCCGCGGCGCGGGCATTCTGCACGCCGGCGACGAAGAGACCTCCTGCCACCATCAAGGCAAGTACGGTGGACACCATCGGCGTCGACTTGCTCCCGGTTTTCGCCAGCACCGCGTCGGCAATCGATTTCGGCACCGGGCGGGGCCTTTCGATCCGGCTGAGCAGGGGCAGCACGATCAGGAAGTAGGCGAAGTACATTACCGTCAGGATGCGGCCGGCGATCACGTAGATGCCTTCCGGCGGCTGGGCGCCGAGATAGCCGAGCAGGATGCAGACCACGACGAAGATCCAGAAGAACTGCTTGGCCAGCGGGCGATACTTCGACGACCTCGTCTTCGCGGTATCGAGCCAGGGCAGGAAGGCGAGCACCACGATCGCCGCGAACATCGCCACGACGCCGGCGAGCTTGTCCGGGATCGAGCGCAGGATCGCGTAGAACGGCAGGTAGTACCATTCGGGCACGATGTGCGCCGGCGTCACGGCCGGGTTGGCCGGGATGTAGTTGTCGGCCTCGCCGAGATAGTTCGGCATGTAGAAGATGAACCAGGCGTAGAGCAGCAGGAAACAGGACACGCCGAAGAAGTCCTTGATGGTCGCGTGCGGCGTGAACGGCACGGTGTCCTTTTCGCTCTTCGGCTCGACGCCGTCGGGATTGTTCTGGCCCGCAACATGCAGCGCCCAGACGTGCAGCACGACGACGCCGGCGATCACGAAAGGCAGCAGATAATGCAGCGAGAAGAAGCGGTTCAGCGTCGGGTTGCCGACGGCATAGCCGCCCCATAGCAGCGTCACGATGCTGTCGCCGACGTAGGGAATGGCGGAGAACAGGTTGGTGATGACGGTGGCGCCCCAGAAGCTCATCTGGCCCCATGGCAACACGTAGCCCATGAAGCCGGTCGCCATCATGAGGAGATAGATGATGACGCCGAGAATCCACAGCACCTCGCGCGGTTCCTTGTAGGACCCATAATACATGCCGCGGAACATATGGACGTAGACGGCGAAGAAGAACATCGACGCGCCGACGGCGTGCATGTTGCGCAGCAGCCAGCCGAAATTGACGTCACGGACGATCAGTTCGACCGACTTGAAGGCGAGATCGGCATGCGGCGTGTAGTGCATCGCCAGAATCACGCCGGTCACGATCTGAATCGCCAGCATCATCGAGAGGATGGCACCGAAGGTCCACCAGTAGTTGAGGTTACGCGGCGTCGGATAGGCCACGAACGAGGAATGGACGAGACCCATAATCGGGAGGCGCCGCTCGATCCACTTCAAGGCGGGATGGTTTGGCTGGAAATCGGATGGTCCGCTCATTGATGCGATCCTGAGGAAGTAAAGCGACGCGACGGCGAGAGGTCCCGGACGGGGTCCGGACCCTTAGCCGATCTGGATTTTGGTGTCGGAGACGAAGCTGTAGGGCGGCACGACCAGATTGGACGGCGCCGGACCCTGCCGAATGCGGCCGGAGGTATCGTAGACCGAGCCGTGGCAGGGGCAGAAGAAGCCGTCATAGGCGCCCTCATGCGCGATCGGAATACAGCCCAGATGGGTGCAGATGCCGATCACGACCAGCCACTGCTCGTGGCCGGCCTTGGTGCGCTGCTCGTCCGTCTGCGGATCGGGCAGATCCTTGAGCGGCACGTTCCGGGCTTCCTCGATCTGCTTCTTGGTACGGTGGCTGATGTAGATCGGCTTGCCGCGCCAGAAAACCTTGATGTCCTGCCCTTCGGCGATCGGAGCAAGGTCCACCTGGATCGGCGCACCGGCCGCAATCGTGGAGGCGTCCGGGTTCATCTGCGAGATGAACGGCCAAGCCGTGAGCACCGCGCCAACACCGGCGACGGCTCCCGTTGCAACAAAAAGGAAATCACGGCGTGTCGGTTGATCCGCCGAAGACGCTGTCGTCACGATCCCAAACCCTTTCTAAGCTGCAGCCGGCGACGCCGCCCCAGGGGGTCGTCCAGACGAAGAACGCCCAAACCCTTTGGCAGGCTGCCGGCGCCCGCGTGCCCCGCGGCGGCAGAAAGACCGCTTTTTCCGCGCCTCACGGGCAGAACAGCCGGTCCAGAATCGTTCTATTGGCACCCTTGCCCGGCGAGCGCAAGCCCGGTATCCGCTCGCGAGCGTGCAATGCGCCAATTCAGCGCAAAGCCGTGATTATTTGCAACATTCAGCGGGCCTTTCGAAAGGCCGGTCCGACCATGCAGATTGCGCTTTTCCAGCCTGACATCCCCCAGAATACCGGAACGATTCTGCGGCTGTGTGCGTGCCTGGATGTGGCCGCTCACATCATCGAGCCGGCCGGCTTTGCCACCTCCGACAAGGCCTTCCGGCGGGCCGGAATGGACTATCTCGACCAAGTAAGCCTCACTCGCCACGACTCCTGGTCGAAATTCGAGCAGTGGCGCCGTCCCCTCGGGCACCGGCTGCTGCTGTTCACCACCAAGGGGGCCGGTTCCTACCTTGATTACGCCTACGAACCGGCCGATATCCTGCTGTTCGGACGCGAGTCCATGGGCGTGACCGACGAGGTTGCGGCGGCAGCCGATGCGCGGCTGGTCATCCCCATCAAGCCGGGACTGCGCTCGCTCAATGTCGCGATCGCCGCGGCCATGGCGATCGGCGAGGCACTCCGGCAGACGAACGTCGCATGATCCGGACCCGCAGGGCCGCCTTAGGCAAAGTGCGGGTGCCGGCTTTCCGGTAAGGTCATGCAAGGAAAGTCGATTGCACGGACGATTTGAGGAGATCTGGTGAGCTACGCCGTCAAGGAGATATTTCTGACCCTGCAGGGCGAAGGCGCCCATGCCGGGCGGGCGGCGGTATTTTGCCGATTCTCGGGCTGCAATCTCTGGAGCGGCCGCGAGCAGGATCGCGCCAGCGCCGTCTGCCAGTTCTGCGACACCGATTTCGTCGGCACCGACGGTACGCTGGGCGGCCGCTTTGCGACGGCGGATGAGCTCGCCGGCACTATCGCCGCGCAGTGGAGCGGCGAAGATGCCAACCGCTATGTGGTGCTGACCGGCGGCGAGCCGCTGTTGCAGGTCGACCAGGCGTTGATCGACGCGCTGCATGCGCGCGGCTTTGCGGTGGCGGTCGAGACCAACGGCACGATTATTCCGCCCGACGGCATGGACTGGATCTGCGTCAGCCCGAAGGCCGGCGCCGAGCTCGTGCTCAAGCGCGGGCATGAATTGAAGCTGGTCTATCCCCAGGCCGGGGCGCAGCCGGAAGAGTTTTGCCGCCTGGACTTCAAGCGCTTCTCGCTGCAGCCGATGGACGGGCCGGATGTGGTGCAGAACACTGCACGCGCCATCGACTATTGCCTGCGCCACCCGCAATGGCGGCTCAGCCTGCAGACGCACAAGACACTCGGCATCAGATAGAACCCTGCAATGGACGTTTCCCTCATCGAACAACGCAAGCAACGCGCCCGGAGCTGGTTCGAGAGCTTGCGCGACCAGATTTGCGCCGCGTTCGAGAAGCTGGAGGACGAGGCCCCTGCCCCGCTCTATCCCGGTGATGCCGGCCGCTTCGTGCGTACGCCATGGGAGCGCACCGACCACAGTGGCGCCAAGGGCGGCGGCGGGGTGATGTCGATCATGCGCGGGCGGCTGTTCGAAAAGGTCGGCGTGCATTGCTCGACAGTGCATGGCGAGTTCGCCCCCGAATTCCGCGGCCAAATCCCTGGCGCCTCGGACGATCCGCGCTTCTGGGCGTCGGGCATCTCGCTGATCGCCCATATGAGGAGTCCGCATGTGCCGGCGGTCCACATGAACACGCGTTTCGTCGTCACCACCAAGGCGTGGTTCGGCGGCGGCGCGGACCTGACCCCGGTGCTCGAGCGCCGCCGCACGCAGGAAGACGCCGACACGATCGCCTTCCACGGCGCGATGAAGCAGGCGTGCGCCGGGCACGATGGAGTCGCCGACTACGACAAATACAAGAAGTGGTGCGACGAATATTTTTATCTGCCGCACCGGAAAGAGGCACGCGGCATCGGCGGCATCTTCTACGACTGGCATGACAGCGGCGACTGGGAGGCCGATCTCGCGTTCACCCAGGACGTCGGCCGCGCCTTTCTCAATATCTATCCCGATCTGGTGCGGCGAAATTTCTCAACGCCATGGAATGCCGCCGACCGAGAGGAGCAGTTGATCCGCCGCGGCCGCTATGTCGAATTCAATCTTCTCTACGACCGCGGCACTATTTTCGGGCTGAAGACCGGCGGCAATGTCGATTCCATCCTCTCCTCCATGCCTCCCGAGGTGAAATGGCCGTGACGAGACTGCCGCGGGCGATGCTGATCGACATGGACGACACCATCCTGTCGGCTTACGGCCGGCCGGAGATCGCGTGGAATCATGTCGCCTCCGAGTTCGCCGATGAACTGGCGCCGCTGCCGCCGCCGATGGTTGCCGCCGCGGTTCTTGCCTTCGCGCGAAGCTTCTGGTCCACCGCCGAGCCCGCCTGGCGGCTCAAGCTCGGCGAAGCGAGGCGGGTTACGGTACAGGGCGGCTTCGATGCCTTGGCCGCAGCCGGGCAAGCACGGCTGCCGAACGATCTTGCGATCCGGATCGCCGATCGCTTTACGGAGTATCGCGAGCAAGAGATGTTCATCTTCCCTGGAGCCCACGATGCGATCGACGCCCTGCGCACGCTCGGGGTCAAGCTCGCGCTGGTCACCAACGGCGCTGCCGACACTCAGCGCGCCAAGGTCGAGCGCTTCGAACTCGCGCATCGCTTCGATCACATCCAGATCGAGGGCGAGCACGGTTTCGGCAAGCCGGAGCAGCGCGCCTATCTGCACGCCATGGACGCGCTCGGCGTCAACGCGGGCGATACATGGATGATCGGCGACAACCTCGAATGGGAAATCGTGGCACCCCAGAGGCTCGGCATCTACGCAATCTGGATGGATGTCCATGGCGACGGCCTGCCGCCGGGCTCTCCCGTGAAGCCCGACCGCATCATCCGCTCACTCGCGGAATTGCTGCCGAAGTGACGCATTTGCGTCACGGCCGCCCACTATCCTTCCGACCCTCTCATCGAATTTCGGAGGAGCTTCCATGGAATTGAAACCCGGCGACGTCGTCACTCTGAAATCCGGCGGCCACCCGCTGACGGTGGCGGAAGTGAACGAGGATTCCATCTTGTGCCTGTGGATGGGCGTGGACGGCGAGTTGTTCCGCGAAACGCTGCCGCTGGCCGTTCTTGAACTGATCGAAACGGAG
>JAEZEU010000310.1 GCA_023432885.1 Pseudomonadota bacterium
GGGGCGAGGGGAAGTGCGGAGTCTCTTCATGAAATTTTTCTCCTTCTGGCGATCGCTGGCGAGCTTTCGGGTGCGCATCGCGCTCAACCTGAAGAACCTGCCGGTCGAGGTCGTGTTCGTCGACATCGACGCCGACGCACACCGCGCCGACGAATATCGCCGCATCAACCCGCAGATGGCGCTGCCGGCGCTGGTAGAGGACGACGGCACCACGCTGTTCCAGTCGCTCGCGATCCTTGAATATCTCGAGGAGAAGCATCCCTCCCCGCCGATCCTGCCTTCCGACGCGACGGGCCGCGCACGGGTGCGGGCGCTGGCGCTGATGGTGGCTTGCGAGGGCCATCCGCTGCTGGTGCCGCGGGTGCGGCGCTATCTCGAGCGCGAGCTCAATCTGCGCGACGAGCAGCAAACCGCCTGGCGGCGGCACTGGACCATCGAGACCCTCACTGCGCTGGAAGGCCACCTCGCCGGCAGCAAGGCAACCGGAGCATTCTGCCACGGCGATGCACCGACCATGGCCGACATCTGCATGGTCGGCCACTGCACGGTGGCGGTGACGCAGCAGATCCCGCTTGACCGCTGGCCGACGGTAAAGCGCATCTTCGAGACGGCGATGGCGCTGCCGGAATTCGCCAAGGCGCACCCGCTGGCGCAGCCGGATACGCCGGAGGCGATGCGGATGAAGAGAGGGTAGGCCCAGATTCGGTTGCGCTGGATTTCTCCTCGTCATTTCCGGGGCGCCGCGAGGCGGCGAACCCGGAAACCATAGCCACCATCGTGAGCATGGATTCCGGGCCCGCGCCAAGAGGCGCGTCCCGGAACGACGCGCTGAGAGAGCAGCGCCTGTAACAGCCTTGACTGTCCGGGCAAAAGCCCGCCGAATGGCGGAAAAAGGGAGAAGTCCAATGGACGACATCGCGGCCCGGCGCGCGGCCGAAACGCTGTTGAGTGAACACCAGGCCAATGCGCGCTTCAGACCGCTCGGCCCGCCGGACGGACCCGCCACCATTTCCGACGCCTACGATATCCAGGATCGATACGTCGCGCTGCTGCGGGACAGGCACGGCGACACGGCAGGCTACAAGGTCGGGCTGACGTCGCCCACGATGCAGACCTTTTGCGCGATCGACCATCCGATTGGAGGCGTCGTGCTCGCCCGCCGCGTACACCGATCGGGCGCGAGCGTGCGTCGTGCAGACTTCGGACGGCTGGGCCTCGAGTTCGAGATCGCCGTGCGCATCAAGTCGGACCTGCCGGTCATCTCCCAACCATGGACAGCTGACACGATCGCGCCGCATATCGGCGGCGTGTGCGCGGCGATCGAACTCGTGGACGATCGCGGCGCCGATTATTCCAGCCTCGACGTTCGCTCGCTGGTGGCGGACAATTCCTGGAATGCCGGCATCGTGCTGTCGGAATTCGTGGCCAAATGGCCTGATCTTGAGGATCTGATCGGCCGGGCCAGCAAGGACCACGTCCCGATCGGCGAGGGCTACGGCCGCGATATCCTCGGCCATCCCTTCAATTCGGCCGCATGGCTGGCGACGCAGCTTGCCTCACGCGGTGCGGGCCTGAAGGCGGGCGAGATCGTGATGACCGGAAGCGTGATGAAGACGGTTTTTCCGGAACAGGCGGCGACCTATCGGTTCGCGCTGGAGGAAATCGGCGTCGTCGAGGTGCAGGTGCAGTAACGCGGCCGGGGCCGCCGGCTGAAAAACGGCCGCTGCCGCAAGCCGCACTTGACCGGCTCTCCGAGCTGCGGCAGGCGTTCTCGGGCGCGCCGCGATAGCGTTGCCGCCTCGCATTCGGGGGATCGATGAACTATTCCAAAGCGCACTTCATTGGCATCGCCGGCAAAGGCATGAGTGCGACGGCGCTACTGCTGCGGCAGATGGGCGTGCGGATCACCGGGTCGGACGAAGGGTTTTATCCGCCGGTCAGCGACTATCTCAAGAACGAGAAAATTCCGTTCGCCGCGGGCTATCGGAAGGAAAACATCCCCGACGATACCGACGTCATCGTGATCGGCAAGAACGCGAAGCTCGTGCCCGAGAGCAACGAGGAGGTTCGCGCCGCGATGGAAAGCGGAAAGCCGGTCCGATCGTTTGCCGATCTGCTGCACGACATGACGGCCGATTCGGAGACCATCGTCGCGGCCGGAAGCTATGGAAAATCGACCTGCACCGCATTGCTGGCCTGGTGCCTCAAGAGCGCGGGCAAGGACCCCAGCTACTTCATCGGGGAGATCACCAATGGGCTCCAAACACACGCCCACCGCGGCCAGGGCGCGGCATTCGTTCTCGAAGGCGACGAATATCCGGCATCGAACTGGGACAACAGGTCGAAATTCCTGCTCTATAATGCGAAGAACGTCCTGCTGACATCGGCGACCCACGACCATATCAATGTGTTCCCGACGCACGCGGACTATCTGGCGCCATACCAGACGCTGCTCGGCTCCTTGCCGTCAGACGGGCTGCTGGTCGTCTGCAGCGGCGAGCCTTACGCGCGCGCCCTTGCCAGGGATCTTGCCTGCCCCATCGTATTTTACGCGCTTGATGACAGGGCTCATTGGCATGCCGCCGACATCGTGCGCGGCGCAGAAACCGGCTTCGACCTGATGCGCGGCGGCGAAAAGATCGTTCATCTTTCCACCCGGATGCTCGGCGATCACAACATCGAGAACATCGTCGGCGTCGGCGCCATGCTCCTCGAAAAGCAGTTGCTGACGCCGGAAGAGCTGCGCGCCGCAATCGCTACGTTCCAGGGCGTGAAGCGCCGCATGGAGCTGCTGTCGCCGGCATCGCGCGTGCCGGTCTATGAAGGCTTCGGATCGTCCTACGAAAAGGCCCGGTCCGCCATCGCCGCGACAACGCTGCATTTCCCCGACCGGCGGCTGATCGTCGTGTTCGAACCGCATACCTTCACCTGGCGCAACCGGGCGGCGATCGCGGCCTATGACGACGTGTTCGCGGGGGCGTCGAAAATATTCATCTTCGAGCCGGCATCCCAGGGGGCTGCCACGCATGCACAATTGACCCAGGACGAGATTGTCGCCCGCACCAGGGCAGCGAACTTCGATGCGGAAGCGATCAATGATCCCGACCGGGCATTGCAGCGCCTGGCCGGCGTGTTGCGCGCGGATGACGTTGTTCTCTTGCTCACCTCCGGCGAGCTTGGCGGGCTGATACGGAAGATTCCGCAGTTCGTCGAAATGAAGTTTCCGCTTTAGAGCGCGCGAGGAAGCGATGAGCGGTGGAGGGCGCACGCTCTTATTCTCAGGACGCGATTTCGCCTGAGTTTTGCAATCTCGGTGTTCCGCCGCTGTTAAGAGCAGCAGAGGAGAGCGCTCGCGCCGCCTTGGGGAAGTACGTCAGATCCCGCGCGGTTGCCGGATGCATCGGCGCAAGGATCAGAGCTTGCGCCGATGTCCGACCGACGACACGAATCAGCCAATCGCTATTGGGCAGATCACCTGCTCGTCCCCACCGTAGCGGATTGGTCGACCAGCGACTGGTTGCTGATTGACGTGCAGACTCGTGGAACAGGCTGAGGCGATCCCGAAAAGGTGATTTTTTGGACGTATGGCTTGTCGATCGCAACCGTAATCTTTTTCTGATCGTCGGAGACCCGGAACAGCCTGCTTTCTCCTTCTATGGAGAACTGCTGGCCAGCATTTGGCCCGGCAGTCAGCATGCCCTGAAAGGTGCCAGGCTTGAGGGCCATCCGATATGCGTGCTCGCCTTCGGGGGCGTAAGTGAACGAGTATGAGATTGTGCCCGCACTTATTGCCGCTCCATAAGGATTGGGTGGCGGAACAATGGTCACGAACGTTTGCCTCGCCTCACCGGTCCCATCGCCATGATAGATGACCTGACCTTCGGTGGTGAGCTGGCTGAGGTTGGTATCGCCGATTGGGATCGTGAAGTTTCCGTTGCTGTCCTGCTTGAACCCAGCCGGGGCGACCAGGCAAGTTTGAACACCTACAAGCGAGTAAGTCCCCTTGAGATTGTCGGCCGCAGCCGCTGCTCCCGCCACTGTCGACGCAACGGCTATTGCCGAGCAGAATAGCGCAGTACGCATGGGCTTTCTCCTTAGGTCAAAAGCCCCCGGAGAATGGCTAGGCCTGAGTTGCGAGCCCTACGTTGACTTGGGTCAAAACGATGCAGGCAAGTGCGACCGCTAAAGCCGGCTTTGGAACTGCGCGCCGTGAAGCTCCGCGCGGTCTCGATCCGTGCGGCCGCTTCTCTGCCGTGCGCAAATCGATCAACAAGAGGGTCTCGATATGTTGGGCAAGGCCAACGCGATGCGGAGGGCCGTCCCGCGGCGGGGCTCGTCTGCTTAGCTCGATCTAATACGCGCGCGGCCGCTTCTTGCTGCGCTTGCCCTTCGGCCCGGCGTAATAGGGATTGACCACGCAAGAGGCGTAGCGGCCCGCTGCCGACATCTGGCATTGGGCCATCGTCTGATAGGCACACTCGAAATAGTAATTCACAAAGCCCTGATACACCTGCAGACAGACGGGGTATCTGGGATCATAGGTTTGCGCCCGGGCGGGCGCGGCCGAAAAAGCGGTCAAGCCGAGGACCATCAGGGCCGCTGCTCCGGCAAGCGTGTGACGTCGCTTCATGCTCATGTCCTCGTCGATTGTGTCGCTTACGATTGTAGCCTGCGGCGGCGACAAATCCAATCCGCCGTTGCACTTCAATCGACATGGAGGAACGTCAGACCGTCGGCCGCTGCGGATGCGTTTGCCGTGAATGCAAACAGGCCGCCTGGGCTGGAACAGCGTTGAGGCGGTCCACTCCGCTCTGACGCAAGGGCGCCCGTCGCGGGAAACGCGACGTCACGTCGACCACTTGATTCAGAATCAATGCCACCTGGCCCTTGTCATCCAGCACCGGGCTGTTGACCGGCCGCCAATACCGCTCCACGAACGTGCCTTCCGGATTGCGCACATCGTAGCGCTGTACCGCCATGGCGTGCGACTGACCGGTCTCGGCAACGATGCGCAGGGAGTCCATGACATTCGCGGCACCGTCCGCCAGGGGATCGCCGGGATTGTCGGGGAAGACGTTGAACAGCTTCTCGCCGGCGGCCCTCCCGGCATCGATCATGGTGGCCGCCGCATAGGCGCGGTTGGCGTGTACGATGCGCATGCCCGGACCGGGATCGAGCAGCAGCAGCGGCATCGGTGCGGCTTCGAACTCGTTGCGAAACCGGCTGCTGATTCTTGGCTGGTAACGCGGAACTCTCTGCTGCCCGGTAACAGCGGGTCCTGATTTGATCCCGGCGCTCACTTCCGTGAGCGCGGCCAGCCTGCGCTGCGCGGCGAACCATTGCTCCTCGATGAGATGGCGCGACCTGTCGGAGAGAAGCTCGGTTGCGAGCAGGCGCTCGAGACGAGCGATGTTCTGCTTTTCGATGAAGCGTTGCATTCGGCGCGGTCGACTGGCATGAGGGCGGATCGGGTTGCGCGGACTGCCCATGACACCCCTGTCAATAGAGCGTGCGCACTTCCGTTGCCGCGCTGGCGGAAAGTGGCGCCTTTCTCCGCACGGGCTGGTTAGCACTGATCGTCGCACCCCACTATCGTGGAAGATGCGGGGGCGACTTCTACTTTGTGACACCGTAGATTTGCGGGGAAATCACCTTGCATCGAAGGGACCGAATTCCAACCGGCTGAGACCAAAGACATTTCCCCGAAGGCCGCTGCCGCCGGACAAAGCCTGGGGAACTCAAGACCCGCTCGGCGGCGCCAGCGGCTGCACGATTTCCCGGAAAGGCGGCAGCGCCTCGCAGGCCGCGGCGTGGGCCGCGAGCGCCGGATATCGCGCCGCATCGAACAGCGCGGCATGCGCCTCCCCGGTGAAACGCAGCACGCAGGCGACCGCGATGTCGGCATGCCCGATGCGCTCGCCGAACAGGTATGGCGTCCTCACCGCCGCCCGCTCCTTCTCCAGCACATCCAGGACGCTGGAAATCTGCGCCTGGCAGCGCTCGACCCAGAGCTCGAGCTTCTCCCTGCGCAGCACGCGCTCGTAGAGCAGGCTCACCGCCTTGTCGCCGAGCCCGGTCGCGAGCGCGCAAAGCCGAAGCTGCCTGCGCCGCGCCTCGCCGCGCGGCGCCAGCATCGCCCTCTCCGGCCCGACCGTCTCGTCGAGATAATCCAGGATCGCCGTGCTCTCGATCAGCGCCTCGCCGGAATCGAGCACCAGCGTCGGCACGCGCCGAAGCGGATTGTACGGCGCGATCTTGTCGGCATCGCCGAAGGTCGACCACGGCCTGTGCTCGAAGGCCATGCCGTAGAGCCGCATCGCGATCGCGACGCGGCGGACGAAGGGGGAGTCGTATTGGCCGATGAGGAACATGAAATGCAATCCCAAAACGGTTGTCCACGGAAAGAACAGCAGCCCACCGAGCGGTGTGTTCAATCTACTCCACTTAAGCCGGCCTTGACCTTAAAGCCGATGTCGGCTCAACTATCACAGGCGAAGGGGGAATACTTGAAATCTATAGCTGTGTTCAACAACAAAGGAGGCGTGGGTAAAACCACCCTGCTCATTAATCTCGCGGCATATCTCGCGTTGGAGATGGGGCGCAAGGTCCTCATCATCGACGCCGACCCTCAATGCAACGCCACGCAGTCGATGTTCTCCGAACCCGAGGTTGATAAATTTTATCGGACAAAGAGCACCTTCACGATCGATAGGGTGATCCACCCCTTAGC
>JAEZEU010000466.1 GCA_023432885.1 Pseudomonadota bacterium
GTGACCAGCATCGACTGGCAAAGCTATCCGATCCTGCGCTTCAACGCGGCGCCGGAGGCCATTGATGTCCAGCTCATCAACCGTCCCGGAGAGCCCTTCCTTGGCAGCGGCGAAGCAGCCCAGGGACCGGCAGCGGCTTCCATTGCCAATGCCATCGCAAGCGCGACCGGAAAGCGTCTGCGCGACCTGCCGCTGACCCCGAAGCGCGTCAAGGAGGCGATGGAGACGTAGGCAGCCGCAGCGCGATCTCGATTACTTGCCGACGGCGACGGTGAGTAAAAGTCGCACAGCGCGGCGCATTGCCAGCACATGCTTCACGATGCCCTCCCGATCGGAGTTCTCCTTTTGTCAAAAGAATCAAGCTGGTAGGATGACGGCTGCGACAATACCCTGAGGACGCCGCTGCACATGGACATGCTGGTCAAGCTCTACGCGCTGCCTGACTCGCGCGAGGCGTATGAGAGCCTGCGCAAGGCAGGCATCACGACGCGACGCGCGCTGGCTCCGGAAAAGCACAAGGTCGTCGCCTGGGTGAAAGAGCGTTTCAGCGAGCATTGGGCAAGCGAAGTCGACGTCGCGTTTGAGCGGCAGCCCGTCACCTGCTTTATCGCCGTCAGGCAAAAGGTCATTCTGGGGTTCGCCTGCCATGATGCTACCTGTCCCAATTTCTTTGGACCGACCGGAGTGGACCCGAACGAGAGAGGGCGCGGGATCGGCAAGGCCCTGCTCTTCAATTGCCTCGAAGCCATGAAGCAGCAGGGCTACGGCTATGCCATCATCGGCGGCGTGGGCCCGACCGAGTTCTACGCCAGGACCGTCGGCGCCACCCCGATCGAGGGCTCCGAGCCCGGGGTGTACGGCGGGCTGCTGTAGCCGGGGATCACATGGCCGAAAGCGAGATCGACGCGATCCGCAAATTGCTGACTGCGAAGCCGCGGCCGGTCGGATGGGCAGAGCGGCGCGAGCGGCTCGACGAGGTTGGATCGGTCTGGCCGGTTGCCGCTGACATCACATGCGAGGCCATCGATTGCGACGGGGTGCGGGGTGAATGGTCGATCGCGCCCGGCAGCGACGCGTCGAAAGCCCTGCTGTTCTTCCATGGCGGCGGCTATTGCTCCGGCTCAATTCTGAGCCACCGCCGCATGGTGACGGAGGCCGGTCGTGCGATGGGCGTACGGACGCTCGCGATCGACTATCGCCGCGCGCCGGAACACCCATTCCCCGCACAGCATCAAGATGCCCTCACCGCCTGGCACTTGCTGCGCCGGCAAGGCATTGCGGCGGGGCACGTCGTGGTCGGCGGCGATAGCGCCGGCGGCAATCTCACGCTCGCGCTGATCGACCGCCTGCGTGCAGCCAGGGAGCCGCTGCCCGGCTGCGCCTGGTTGGTATCGCCGTGGACTGACCTCACTATGTCGGGTGCGACGCTCGCGACCAAGCGTGCGATCGACCCGCTGATCCACAAGGCCTACCTTGAGGAGCTCGCCGACGCTTATGCGCCGTCGCCGCTCGATCGCCACGACCCGCTGATCTCGCCGCTGTTCGGCGACCTCGGTGGCTTTCCGCCGATGCTTATCCAGGTCGGCTCGGCCGAGACGCTGCTGTCGGATGCAACGCGGCTCGCCGAGGCTGCCGGCATGGCCGATGTCGATGTGAGGCTCGAGATCTGGCCGCACATGATCCACGCCTGGCCGCTGTGGAATGCGGCTCTCAAGGACGGCCGGCGGGCGCTGGCCGCGGCCGGCAATTTCATCCGCGCGCGCATCGGCTAAGGCCGGCGCGGTTTGCGTTCAGATTTGCCTCGGCCCGGTAGCGCGCGGAAAGATGGGGAACTTCCCGCTGCATGAAACCACGCCCGGGTCCCTTTGCGGCCGGCTCACCTGCTCCGGTGGGGCCGCGTTAACCTTTTTCCAGTGCAAGGGGCTGATTCTTCAACCCTTTTCGTCCGAAATTCGCCGTCGGATTTACGTAATCCCGGTTTGAGAGTGCTTAAGGTTGTGTTAAGCAATTGAACCTTGCAAATCGGTCCGGTCCGAAGTCCCATGCCCGAACTCGCCCCCCGGTATTATCCCAGCGGCACTCCTGTTTCCCGCACTTCCCGCTTCGGCGGACAGCCCTTCATGATGGGCGCAGCGGCGCTGCTGGCGATCGTGATCGGCATCGGTGTGATCGCGGCCTGGCGCGCCTATACCGGCAACTCGCCGGAGCCCGACCGCGTCGTCGCGATGCGCCTGCTGCAGGCCCGCGCCGCGCAAGCCTCAGAGCAGCTGGTCGAGAAGACCAAGGGGCTGGAGGTCACTCAACAGGAATCGATCGACCAGCTGCAGGTGGTGCAGGATCAGCTGCAGACGGTGCGCCGCCTGCTCGCCTCGCAGCAGGCCGACACCAAACGGCTTTCGGAGCAGGTGGCAACCCTGACCGAAACGGTCGAAGGGCTACGCCAGTCCTTCGCCAGCGCCCGGGCCGATGATCCCGCGCCGTCCGTGCGCAAATACAGCCGGAAGAAGGTCTATCGCAGCGCCCAGCGCAAGCGCGCCTCGCGCGGCTGAGCCCTGCCGCGTCGGCAAAGGGATCGGAAAGACCGGCTCGCTGGCTGGGCCTCATCTCCGCTGAAGCTCGGCTTCCAATCTGCTCCGAGGCCGTCCTACCGGCCCTGATCCTGCCGGGGGAGACCTTTTTGTGCCCTGCAAAGAATCCCGATCCTGTGTGAACTACTTCACAAACTTCGGTGAGAATTCGGGGCAAGGTTCAGTCTTCCGGATGGCGTACGCCAGTTGGTGGCACTAGCCGATTTCAATATCCGGGGCTGGCAAGGCCGTTGGCGTCATACTGCGCCAACGGCCTTGTTTTTTTGTAGCCGCCGTGCCTCCCGCCCGCCCGAATGTGATGGTACGCACAGCGTAACAACCATATCCCCTTTACCGATCGAACGAGGCCAGCAGGCATCAGCTTCGATCGGCTTATGGCCTCCAGCGGGAGGCGCTTCCGATGTGCACCTTGACTTCGCTTTTCCGCGTCTCGGCGGTCGCCCTCGCGCTGCTGGCATCCCCGCTGACCGCGCAGGCGCGCAGCGGTTCGGACCGGCGCGACTGCAACGGCCGCGATGTCGATGCGCGGATCGCGGCCTGCACCCGCATCATCGATCAGAACGGCGGTCGCGCGAACGCAACGATCCGCGCCGGCGCCCTCAACAACCGCGGGATCGCCTATTTCAGCAAGGGCGAGTTCGACCGCGCCATCCGCGATTTCGACGAGGCGATCGCGGCCCGGCCCGACAATCCGGTGCTCCATCACAACCGCGGCCTTGCGCTTTACAGCAAGGGCGACAGCGATGCCGCGATTCGGTCCTATGAAGAAGCAATCAGCATCGATCCGAACTTCGCTATCGCCCACAACGACCGCGCCAACGCCTATTTTCGCATGAAGGAGTACGACAAGGCGATCTCTGCGTACGACGATGCGATCCGGCTGCAGTCGCGCGACAGCGTGCTCTACGCCAACCGCGGCAACACCTATCGCATGAAGGGCGATTACGATCGCGCCCTGCGGGATTTCGACGAAGCGATCCGGCTCAGCCCCCGCGAAGCGGGCCCGATCTATAGCCGCAGTCAGGTCTACGCCGACAAGGGCGATGTGCGCCGTGCGATCGCCGATCTTGACAAGGCGATCCGGCTCGGGACGACCAATCCCGAATACTTCAATTCCCGCGGCTTCCTTTACACGCAGCAGGGCGACTATGACCGCGCCATCCGCGACCTCGACGAGGCGATACGGCTGGAGCCGACATATGCGATCGCGTTCGCCAACCGGGGCGAGGCCTGGCGCCAGCGCGGCGACATCGACCGCGCCATCATGGACCTCTCCGAAGCGATCCGCCTCGATCCCTCGGTGACGCAGGCCTATGTCAGCCGGGGCCAGGCCCTCGAGGCCAAGGGCGACATCGAGCAGGCCAAATTCGATTTCTCAACCGCGCTGACCCGCACGCCGGAGGATTCTGCGGCCGCCAGGGAAGCGATCGCCAAGGCGCGCGAGCGCCTCGACGCGCTCGAAGCCGTAACCGGTGCAACGGGCGGCAGGCGGCCGCCGGCATCTGAACACTGATCACCTTTGCCACCGGCGACTTCTACTTCAAGCACGGCTCCTGATCGCGGGCAGGTGACTTGCCTTTGCGGCGGGCTGCCTGCTGAATCCGCCTGCCTTGCAAGGAGGAAATCATGGAACAACTTCAAACGCCGTCCGACGTCATCGGACTCACCAAGGTCGCTCCCCTCTCCCGCCGCGGCTTCATGACCGCATCCGCTGCGGTGACCGCCGGCTACACCCTGGCCGCGGGTCCCGTGCGCGCCGATGTCATCAAGACCCCGACCGAAGGCCTCACGGTGGGCGAAGCCAGGATCAAGGTCGCTGACGGCGAAATGCCCGGCTATTTCGCGCGGCCGGCAAACGCGACCGATCCGCCGGTCGTGCTGGTGGCGATGGAGATCTTCGGCCTGCACGAATACATCAAGGACGTGACGCGGCGCCTTGCCAAGCTCGGCGCGTTTGCGGTCGCGCCCGACTATTATTTCCGCAAGGGCGCCGACCTCACCAAGATCACGGATATGAAGGAGTTGCTGCCGATCGTGAATGCGAAGCCCGATGCGGAGCTGCTCAGCGATCTCGATGCGACCGTCGCGTGGGCAAAGTCGCAAGGCGGCGATACCACGCGGCTCGGCATCATCGGCTTCTGCCGAGGCGGCCGCACGGTCTGGGAATATGCCGCCCACAACGGCGCGCTGAAGGCGGGCGTGGCGTTCTACGGCCCAGTGGTCGATCCGCAGAACCCGGCCTGGCCGAAAAGCCCGACGCAGCTTGCGCCTGAGATGAAAGCGCCGGTGCTCGGGCTCTACGGAGGCGCCGACACGGGCATTCCGGTCGCCCAGGTCGAGGCGATGAAGGCTGCGCTGGCGGAGAACAAGAAGACGGCCGAGTTCAAGATCTATCCCGACGCGCCGCACGGCTTCCACGCCGACTATCGCCCGAGCTATCGCAAGGACGCGGCTGAAGATGCCTGGAACCAGATGCAAAACTGGTTCAGGAAACACGGCGTGCTGAGCTGACAGCAATCTGGCTGAAGGTTCGCGGCGGCGTAATGCCGTCGCGGCTCAGCCAAAGCGGTTGCCGTTGCGACGCGCCTTCGAGATCTGTTCGATTTCCCAAAACGCCCAGACGAGTGCCGCACCAAGGCCAGTGACAACGCCAAGGAACAGCAGCGTCAGGGCTGGGGCTGAGAGCGTGGCCAGCATGACCCGTCACCTGCAAACCGCGTACCGAATGGGCACGCGAACGTGGATTCACGGGCATAGTGTACTACGACTAAAGTCGAAGGCCAGGGTGGCAAATCAGCCCGTCGAGATGACTCAACCATCAGGGTATGAACCTGCACAGACTTCGTAGAGGTAATCCAGAACTGCAGGCTGGGCCGGAAAAAAGAAGTCGAGCGCTTAAGTTAGCCGATCTTCTTCAATCCCTTTTTGAATTGCGGGCCTCTGATCTGATACGACTTGGCCGCGCGCCCCATGGCGGTGGCCTGCTCCGGCGTCAGCGTGCGAATGACGCGCGCGGGCGAGCCGATGATCAGCGAATATTCGGGGAACTGCTTGCCCTCCGTGATGACGGAGCCGGCGCCGACGACGGCGCCGCGGCCGATCTTCGCGCCATTCATCACGATCGAGCCCATGCCAACCAGGGAATCGTCCTCCAGCGTACAGCCGTGCAGGATGACGTTGTGGCCGACGGTGACGTTCTTGCCGATCACCAGCGGGAAGCCGGGATCTGTGTGACAGGTCGAGTTGTCCTGGACATTGGATCCCTCGCCGACCTCGATCCACTCATTGTCGCCGCGCAGCACCGCGCCGAACCAGACGGAGGCCGACCTGAGCAGACGCACCTTGCCGATCACGGCCGCCGTGTCGGCAATGAAATAGTTTCCGTCCTGCGGAAGGTCGGGCCCCTGCCCGTCGAGTTCGTAGATAGCCATGAAAGTCTCCCGTTAGCGGAAGACCTAAGCATGCCGGCCAAAGCGTTTTCAAGCGAAGTGGCGATCGCTTCGCGCGAAGAACGTGCAAACAAAGTTCAGGCCAGCAGGCCCGTGGCGCGCAACGTCATCAAAAAGAACGTTCCCGACATCAGGCTCCAGAAACCGGCGATGATGGTTGCCATCATCACGAATTCGAAACGGCGGCTTTCGACCTTGGCGCCGATCAGCGTGTTGCGCATGATGATGAAGGGCGCGGCGAACACCAGGAACGGCACGGCCGCGAAAGCCTTCGGCACGACACCCTCGTTGAGCAGGCCGAAACCGGCAGGGCGCCGGGCAAACGTCTGATAGCCGCTGGCGAGCGCGCCGGCAAAAGCAAAACCGATCGCAAGCGAGAAAAAGGAATTCAACGCCTCGGGCGACATCGACGCAACTCACTGCTTATCTGTAACGTTCGCCTGATGTCGCAAAAACGGTGGCCGCGCGCCACACTATCCTTAAGGAAAGGTTAACACCGCGAGCTCGCGCGCATGGCGACGCAAGCGCGTGGCCTTGCGAAATCATGCGGAATTGCGGGCGCACATGGCATATTCGCCGGGTGATTCGAATCGCTTTGACCTGCGCATGACACTGCTTTCGACAGCCCCGCACCTTGCCCGCTCATCGCGAGGAAAACCGCGCGCGCATCTGGTGCCTATCGCCATTGGAGGCGCGCTCGCGGCGGCCGCGCTCGCGCTGGTCGCCTATCTCCTGTGGCCGACCTGGGGCACCGTTCCGGCGCGCGGACCCGGACGGCTGCCGGTGCAGGTCGGCGGCACGCTGTTCAACGTGCCGACCGCGTCCGTCCGCCGCAAGATCCAGCGCCATTCCGGGCCACAGGAACGCGTCGATCTCGCCTTCACCTTCCCTGCGCTGGAGCCGCCGGAGGCGCCGAAACATGTCAGCGCCGATACGGTGGATGAGCAGCCGCAGCCGATCGACCGAATCTTCGTGTCGATCGCGGCACACCGCGACTCGCTCGCGCCAGACGTGCGCCTGCGCACGATCTACCCGCGCTATCTCGAGCAGGCCTCCACTCCGGTCGAGGACGGGCTGACCCTGCGCGCCTTCAAGGAAGGCTCGCCCTATAGCGGCGAAGACCTGTTCACATCAGCCAATCCCGCGCTGACGGCGCGTTGCACCCGCGACGCGGCCACGCCCGGCATGTGCCTGAGCGAGCGCCGCATCGAGGACGCCGACCTCATCTTCCGCTTTCCGCGCAGCTGGCTCGCACAATGGCGCGACGTCGCAAGCGCGATGGAGCAGCTGACGGCGCAAATGTACGGGAAGCGTTCGTGAGGTAGACGAGTTCCTCGGCACCGCGAGCGCAACGAAGCGATTCATCTGCGGCAAGCCGAGAAGCGGAGTGCTGCCGCCGCTTACTCCACCAGGTCCTCTTCCAGGATCGCCATCTGGAACTGGAAGGAGCGGTCGTCATCCTCGTCATCGACGAACAGCACGCCGATGAATTCCTCGCCGATATAGACTTCGGCGGAATCCTCTTTCTTCGGCCGCGGTACGACGCGGATCTTGGGATTGCCGAACACGCGCTTGAGGTAGGCGTCGAGCTTCCTGACTTCCTGAACGTCCACGGCAGTTCTCCAATCGGATCTTGGTTTTCGGAGCGAGGTTTTAGGACGAGACGGAATGAACCGCCAGCCGTATTAGGGCAAAAAACAACGGTTCAAAACGTGTGGAAATCAAACCCCGGATTACAGTCCGATGGCGTTGATCATCTGGTCCATGGTGCGCGACGGCTCGGCGCAGCCGGCCTCGCCGACGATTTTCGCAGGAACGCCTGCGACCGTGACATTGTGCGGCACCGGTTTCACCACGACCGAGCCAGCGGCGATGCGCGCGCAATGGCCGACCTCGATGTTGCCGAGAATCTTGGCGCCCGCCCCGATCAACACGCCGTGGCGAATCTTGGGATGGCGGTCCTCGTTCTCCTTGCCGGTGCCGCCGAGCGTAACACCGTGCAGGATCGAGACGTCGTCCTCGATGACGGCGGTCTCGCCGCAGACGAAGCCGGTGGCATGGTCGAGGAAGATGCCGCGGCCGATACGGGCGGCCGGGTTGATATCGGTCTGGAACACCGCGGAAGAACGGCTCTGCAGGTAGTAGGCAAAATCCTTGCGGCCCTTGAGATACAGCCAGTGCGCCAGACGATGGGTCTGCAACGCGTGAAAACCCTTGAAGTAGAGCAAGGGATCGATGAAGCGAGACGTCGCGGGATCGCGGTCGTAGACGGCGACGAGATCGGCGCGAAAGGCGTTGCCGATATCGGGATCGTCGCGCAGCGCCTCGTCATAGGTCTGGCGGATCAGATCGCCGGAGAGTGCCGCGTGGTCGAGCCGCTCGGCGAGACGATGCACCACTGAATGCTCGAGGCGATCATGATGCAGCACGGTCGAGAAGATGAAGGTGGCAACCTCCGGCTCGCGGCGGACGATGTCCTCCGCCTCGCCGCGGATGCGATCCCAGATCGGATCGAGCGCGGTCAGTTTGCCACCCTGCGGACTGACGTGATGCACGGCCATGGTTGCTCTCGCTTAGTTGTGAAACTTTTATAGCACGGCAGGCGTTCCGCTGTCCCGGGCCGGCCTCGTTAATGTAAACCCACCCCAAAGCCGGAACCATAGGCGGTTGATTGCAGGTGGTCGCCTATTTCAGGAATTCAAGCGCCGTAAGCCCGACTATTGGTGGATTTCGGAACCCGCCTCGCCGCGGGCAATGTGGGCAAAACCCGGGGGATCGCCACATTACGACCGAAATTCTGCGCGCCCGCACGGCCGAATCCGGCCTGATCTGCGCTGCCGCCATCGCCATTCCATCGCTGCTACTCGCGCCTGCAATCTGGAACGGCTATCCGCTGCTTCAATATGATACCGGCGGGTATCTGGCGCGCTGGTACGAAGGCTATCCCGTGCCGAGCCGGTCCACTGTGTTCGGGCTCTATCTGCATTTTGGCGAAAGCTCCTCCTTCTGGATCAATCTTGGCATCCAGGCACTCGCGACCTTCTGGATACTGCAGCTGACCTTGCGCGTGCTCGGCATGGGCGAGCCGTTACGGCTGCTCGGGATCGGCATTGTCCTGGTACCGACCACCACCCTGCCCTGGCTCGCCAGCATGCTGCTCACCGACATCTTCGCGGGCCTGTCGGTACTGGCGCTGTACGTGCTGGTGCTGCATGGGAAACAAATCTCCGCGATCGAGAAATGCGCGCTGTTCGCCTTCATCGCGTTCTGCGCCTCCACTCATAGCGGGACGCTGGCGGTGCTTCTCGGGCTGTGCGGCCTCGGGCTCATTGCGTGGCTTTTCCTGCGCGACAGCATTCCCGGCAGTGGATTGCTGCAGGGATGGCTCTCGCTGGCTGCGGGCGCGGGAATGCTGCTATCGGCGAACTTTGCCCTGTCGGGCGAACTGGCCTGGACGCCGGGCGGCTATGGCGTCGCCTTCGGGCGCATGCTGCAGGACGGCATCGTGGCGCAATACTTGCGCGATCACTGCCCGCGCGAGCAGCTGAAGCTCTGTCCCTATCGCGACCAGCTTCCGGCGACAGCCGACCAGTTCCTGTGGGGCAACAGCATGTTCGATACGCTCGGCCGCTTCAAGGGATTGAACGACGAGATGCAGCATATCGTGCAGCGCTCGCTCACAGAATATCCGGGCTGGCAGGCGCAGACGGCACTTGCGGCGACCGCAAAGCAGCTGACGATGGTGGCGACCGGCGAAGGCACCAATGCCTGGATCGGCCACACCTACGGAATCATCGAACGCTACATCCCCTCCCAGCTCAAACCGATGCGCGCGGCGAACCAGCAGCGCTGGCGGCTCGATTTCACGGAGGTGAACTATCTTCACGTGCCGGTCGCACTGGCCTCGATGCTGCTGCTGGCCGCGATCTTTGCCTGGCGCTGGTGGTGGCGCGGATTCGACGATCTGACCTTGCTGGCTGCAACCGCCACGTTTGCCGTGCTCGGCAATGCCTTTGTGTGCGCAGTTATCTCAGGTCCGCATGACCGCTATGGCGCGAGGCTGGCGTGGCTTGCCACATTCGTGGTGCTGATAGCGGCGATCAGGAGTTTTATCGGCGACGACGAGCTTGGCTCACGGGCGGGCTGACAGGAATTCGGCGACGCCCGCCTTGTACACCTTGTCGCCGACCGCGCGCATGTGGTCGCGGTTGGGAATATCCAGCACTTTCGAGCCCGGGATGATCTCGCCGAGCGCGGCGGCGGAGCCGGCGATCTCGTCCTTGCTGCCGACGGCGATCAGCGCCGGTACGGAGATGGCAGCCGCCTCCGGTCGCGTCATCAGCCGCCGGGAGCCGCGCAGGCACGCAGCCAGCGCGCGGCGGTCTGAGCGGGTTTGATCCGCAAATGCGCGAAACGTGCGGCCGACGGGGTCAGTGACGTCGTCGAGCGAGGGCGCCTCCAGCGCCTTTGCAACATTCTCGCCGGGACCGCCGCCGGTGATCATGCCGATGCCGATGCCGCCGAGAATGATCGAACGCAAGCGGTCAGGCTGGTCGAGCGCCAGCACGGCGGTCATGCGCGAGCCGAGCGAATAGCCCATGATGTCGGCGCGTGCGATATCGAGATGGTTCATCAGCGAGATCACATCGCTCGCCATGATCGCGATCTCATATTGGGCGGAATCGTAGAGCTTTGAGGATTCGCCGTGGCCGCGATTGTCGAGCGCGATGACGCGCCGGCCGAGCCGCTTCAGCTCCGAAACCCAGCCGGGATAGACCCAGTTGACGTTCTTGGTCGACGCAAAGCCGTGCACCAGGAGGATGGGCTCGCCCTTGCCTTCGTCGAGATAGGCAATTTCAACGTCGCCGTGATGAAAGCTCGGCATCTCAGATCCATGCATGACGGGAAGATGGTCGGACGATTATCGGTTCAGCCTAGATCATCTTCGATCTTGATTTGAATCAGAACCGAAGCTCTTCACGCGAACCGGTAACCACTTCGATTAGAACGCTTCTACCCGGCTGCGGGCACAGCCGCCAGCGAGGCCTGCTGCGCCGCCATCAGCCGGCGCGCCCGCCGCGCCTTCTTGCGGCGCAGCCAGGCGTAGGTTAACCGCTCCGTGGTCGCCTTGATCGAGGACAGGAAACCGAACAGCGTCAGCGCCAGGCCAAACAGCCACATCGACAGATTGAAGGCGCCCGTGGCGAGCAGCAGCGCACCGCGACCGAGCGTCTTCAGGATGGCGCGGGTCTGCCCGCCCTTCTTTTCCGCCAGCCGTGCGGCGCGCACGACTTCCTTGGGGTTCTCGGCGATCTTCAGCGTGTCCTGCGCCGCCTT
>JAEZEU010000471.1 GCA_023432885.1 Pseudomonadota bacterium
CACCGCCGAGCGCCGTGCCGTGAATGGCGGCAACGATCGGCTTCGGCGAATTTTCCATCAGCTCCAGCACCTCGTGCAGGCCGGGCGGCTTCGGGGGCTTGCCGAACTCGGTGATGTCGGCGCCGGCAATGAAGGTACGGCCGCCGCAGGTCAGCACGATGGCCTTGATGCCGCTGTCCGCGATGGCCTCCTTCATGCAGTCGAAAATACCGCCGCGCACGGCGGCGCTCAGCGCGTTCACGGGAGGGCTGTCCACCGTGACGATGCCGATGACGTCATGACGTTCGAGCTTGACCACTGCGTTCACGAGACTCTCCCTGAATCTTGTTCTTGGTTGCTTAACTTGCGCTGAGTAGCTGCATGAATTGCGTCCAGCAGCTACGCTGGAAGTCAGTTTCGCAATGCGAAATTAAATTCCACATCTTGACACGGAGGGTTATTTTGAAGCACGTCGGTTGTCAACGAGACAGAAATCAAAGCAGGGAATGAAACGTCCAGCCAAGAAACCGGCGACTGATCGCAGCTTCGTCGTCGCGCTTTCCCGCGGCCTCGATGTACTGCGAGCATTCCATCCCAATGACGGGCTTCTGGGCAATCAAGAGCTTGCTGCACGCACCAAATTGCCGAAGCCGACCGTTTCCCGGCTTACCTACACGCTGACAAAGCTCGGCTACCTTACACCCGTTCCCCGCTTCGAGAAGTATCAACTCGCTCCGTCGGCCATGGCGCTCGGGTATGCCGCCTTGGCAAATCTGGGCGTCCGGCACCTTTCCGAGGCCTTCCGCGAGGAAGTGATGCGCGAGACCGGTGGCGCAGTGGCCGTGGGCGCGCGCGACCGTCTCAGCATGATCTATTTCGGACAGAGCCGTAACGGACTCACGTTGGGCGTGCAGCTCGACGTCGGCTCGCGGATACCGATAGCAACCACGGCAATGGGTCGCGCTTATATCTGGGCACTGCCGCCCGACGAGCGAACCGCCCTGCTCCGCGAACTGCGTGAACATTACGGCAGCCGCTGGCCGAAGATGCGCGACGGCATCGAGCGCTCCGGCGAGATGGTGGCGCGACGCGGCTTCGCCATTTCCGCGGGCGAGTGGCAGGACGATGTGCATGCCGCGGGCGTGGCCCTGAGGCTCAACGACGGAACCGGTACCTACGCCTTCAATTGCGGGGCGCCAGCATTCCGTTTCACGGAAGAGCGTTTGGTCAACGACATTGGACCTCGTCTGGTCGCGATGGTAAGGAACATCGAGGCGGCCTTGGGTGGCGTGTCGTCGTACAGCAAAAAAGAAGAAAACAAGAAGGGAAGAGGAGGGAAGACGCGTGTTGTCGAGGGGATCAGATAGCCGTCGTGCAAGCGGCCGGCGATTGAATTCGCGAAGTCGCGTTAGCGCGCTCGCGTCGGGCGCAGCGAAATGACGCAGGCACAGCTCGCGCAGGGAAATGCTCCCCTGCTCGCGGTTCGCGACGTCAGCGTCGTGTTCGGCGGTATCATCGCCCTGAACGGCGTCAGCTTCGACATGCACAAGGGTCAGATCCTCGGACTGATCGGACCCAACGGCGCCGGCAAAACGACGCTGTTCAACTGCCTTTCCCGACTCTATCAGCCCTCTTCCGGCGACATCCTGATGGAGGGCGCGAGCATCCTGACCCGCCCGGCGCACAAGATCGCCGAGATCGGCATCGGCCGCACCTTCCAGAACGTCGCGCTCTTCCCCAATCTGTCGGTGATGGACAATGTCCGGATCGGTTGCCACTCGCGCACTTCCAGCGACATGATCAGCGATTCGATCAAGCTCGGCTGGGTCCGGGAGAGCGAAGCCGGCATCAACAAGAAGGTCCACGAGATCCTGGCCTATCTCGATCTCGAAAGCGTGGCCCATACCGTGGTCTCGGGTCTGCCCTTCGGCACCCAGAAGCGCGTTGAGCTTGCGCGTGCGCTGGCGACCGAGCCGAAGATCCTGCTGCTCGACGAGCCCGCCGGCGGCCTCAATCACGAGGAAGTCTACGTGCTCGGCGACCTGATCCGCCGCATCCGCAACGAGCGCAACATGACCGTGCTGCTCGTCGAGCACCACATGGGTCTCGTCATGTCGATCGCCGACCATGTCGTAGCGCTCAATTTCGGCCGCAAGCTGGCCGAGGGAACCCCCGGCCAGGTCCAGGCCAACCCTGACGTGATCAAGGCCTATCTCGGGAGCAAGGACCAATGACCGCGATGCTCAACGTCAAGGACCTGCGCGCCTTTTACGGCCAGGTTCAGGCCCTGCACGGGCTGTCCTTCTCGCTCAATGAGGGCTCGCTCACCACGCTGCTCGGGGCCAATGGCGCCGGCAAGACCACCACGCTCCGGGCGATCTGCAACATGGTGCGCTCGACCGGCGCGATCGAGTTCGAGGGCGCGCCGCTCGGCAGCCGCTCCACCGAAAACATCGTGCGGCTCGGCATCGCCCATGTGCCGCAGGGGCGCGGCACCTTCACTACCATGACAGTGGAGGAGAACCTGCAGCTCGGCGCCATCTCGCGCAAGGACAGGGCCGGCATCGTTTCCGACATCGAGCGCATGTATGCGCACTTCCCGGTCCTCAAGGAACGTCATACCCAGCAGGCCGGCACGCTGTCGGGCGGCGAGCAGCAGATGCTCGCGGTCGCCCGCGCGCTGATGCTGCGCCCGCGTCTGATGCTGCTGGACGAGCCGTCATTCGGCCTTGCGCCGCTGGTCGTACGCGACCTGTTCAAGATCCTCGGCAAGATCAACCGCGAGGACAAAGTGACCATCCTGGTGGTGGAGCAGAACGCCCAGCTCGCGCTCGAGCTCGCCGACCAGGCTTACGTGATCGAAACCGGACGCATCGTGATGTCGGGCAAGGCCAAGGACATTGCCAACAACGAAGACGTCCGCAAATCCTATCTGGGTTACTGACGGAGCCGGGGACAATGGAACTCTTTACTAATCAGGTCCTGGCGGGCATCGCCACCGGCGCGATCTACGCCTGCATGGCGCTCGCCGTGGTCATGATCTACCAGGCGATCGACCATTTGAATTTCGCGCAAGGGGAGATGGCGATGTTCTCGACCTTCATCTCCTGGCAGTTGATGCA
>JAEZEU010000515.1 GCA_023432885.1 Pseudomonadota bacterium
GCAATCTCGTTGGCCCTCTGAGATCGGAGGGCGCAGGGAAAGCCGGGCGCCGACTGCGCCCGCAGCACCGTGTGCAATGGTAGTAAGCTAACGCACACGGATTAGACAGGTACAGCCGAGACATCCCGGCTTTCCCCGCGCGATGGTTTACGGCTTATACGTGATCTCCCCGGTGAGCGGCGGTTTTTGTCACCGTTGCCGGGCCCGCACAGGCGGACCGGATAGACGCCACGGTCGCGGCGCCAGGACCACACGACTTCGCCGTCCGCTGCCGCGTTTTCGTCCGCACGGTTTGCACCGGGCTGACGCAGCAGGCGTCCATCGCAACCCGCGCCAACGATACGTGACGATCGCGTTTCGTCCTCTCCTGAAAGGCGCGGGCTGGGACAGTTTATGCATCTGATTTGCCATTCTGAAAAGCGGAATATTTTTCTCGAGCAGGCTTGACGTGATTTGCGTAAACCAGAAGTGATTTGCCCGTCGAGCCAATTTGTCGCACGTCTGCCGACGATTGTTCCGGCGGACAGCGAACGATTCCATCCCATCGGCGTTACGATACCGGGCGGCTTTATGACGGGAGCTGCGAACATGCTTCGGCGTGGCAGACGTTTCGTGGCACTCTTTCTCGGGACTTGCTTGCTCGTGGCTGGAATTGACGCGTATGCCCAGCCTCGAGGGCACGGACCGCCGGGTGTCGGGGCGGCTCCGATGGCGCGGCCCGCAGCTCCACCGCCCATGGCGCGCCCTGCGCCGCCGCCCGCGATAGTCCGTCCGGCGCCGATGGCTCGACCGGCAGCGCCGATGGTGCGCCCGATGCCGAATTTTGCCGCACCGCGCCCGGCTGCCCCGCATGTCGCAGCGCCACGGCCCAGCTTCCGTTCAGCAGCGCCTCCGCAGCGTCCGGCCATGGCTCGTCCTCAAACGCCGCATATCGCCGCACCATCACGGCCCGGCACGCCGCCAGCGGGGAGCGCGGCTTCGCGACAGCAGCAGGTTGAAACGCGGATGGGCCAGCGCGAGCAACGCGTCCAGCAGCGGCAGCAGGCGTTGCAGGATCGGCAGCGCGCGACGCTTTCGCGACAAAGCGCGGATCGCCAGAGCCGGATCGATCGTTTGCAGCAGCGCGTGCAGGAATTGCAGACGAACAAGCCGCGAGGCTTGCGGGCGCAGCGGGCCCAGCAGGGATTGCTGCAGACACAGAATCGCCGGCTCGAGCAGGAGCAGCGCGCGCTGCGGCGTGACCAGGTCCGCCTGCAGAGACTCGGACCGCAGCCTCAGGCAGGACGATTCGAC
This sequence comes from Pseudomonadota bacterium, assembly GCA_023432885.1. Lineage (GTDB taxonomy): Bacteria > Pseudomonadota > Alphaproteobacteria > Rhizobiales > Xanthobacteraceae > Bradyrhizobium. The sequence continues at coordinate 1,294 of JAEZEU010000515.1, forward strand.
GCGGCGATGCAAGTCGCCGCCCGCGGCCGCTTTGCCGCACAGTTCCGCGGCAGAGATGCACTGCAGGCGAACGCGGCATTTGCCGGCCGGCACCGTTGGGCGCCACGTGACGCCTGGCGGCACCGCAAGCGCGCGACATTCGTAGCCTTCCTAGGCCCGGTGTTCTGGCCTTATGCCTATTCCGACATCTTCGACTACACGTTCTGGCCCTACGCCTATGAGCCCGGCTACTGGGCATATGCCTATGACGACTTCGTCGATACGATCTTCTGGGGCGCGGACGAAGGCTATTCCAGCTATGGCGGCTATCCCGCCGGCGGCGGGTCGGCCTCGCGCCGGCGCGGCAGGCAGAGCGAGCAAACGTTCCAGCAATTGTGCGGGAATCCGCAGCAGGGCGTGACGGCCTGGCCGATTGACGACATCGCCAAGGCAGTGAAGCCGACCGCGGAGCAGCGGGTCCTGCTCGATGAGTTGAAGGCGGCGGCAGCAAAGGCTGCCGACGCGTTCAAGCAATCCTGCAACGAGACTTATGCCCTGACGCCACCCGGCCGCCTGCGGGCAATGACCAACCGCGTTCGCGCCACGCTGGAGGCGGTAAGGATCGTGCGGCCTGCACTGGAGAAATTCTACACCTCGCTCTCCGACGAGCAGCAGGCTCGCTTCAACGAACTCCGGCCGAAGGTGGAGGGCTCGCAACGGCAGCAGGAGGAAGCGAAGGCCTCGCCGGAGGAAAGCTGCGGCGATCCGAAATCGGGCCTGACGCAATTGCCGATCGAACGGATCGAAGCCGTGGTGAAGCCGGCCGGTCAGCAAAAGGATGCGCTCGATCGCCTTAGCGCAGCAACCACCGAGGCCGTCAAGCTGTTGCAGTCGGCCTGCCCGGACAGCGTCCCTCTCACGCCGGTCGGCCGGCTGGAGGCGATGGAGAGGCGGCTCGAGGCCATGCTTGCTGCCGCCGACCGCGTGCAGCCGGCGCTGGATGAACTCTATGGCACGCTGAGCGCCGAACAGAAGGCGCGGTTCAACACGATGGCGCGGATGGCGGAACAGTGAGTTTCGCAGGATGGATTGAGCCGCAGCGAACCCGTCCTTCTTGCCGCGAGCGAGGATGGGTTTCGCTTCGCTCTTTCCCATCCTACGGACTAAGATCGCTTGTGCCGACGCCGAGCGTGCAATGCTCACGGAGAACGGGATGCCGGGAATCGAGAGGCAAGACATCATCGTGTTGATCTGTCTGGCCGTCGTGTTCTGCTGGACCTACGTCGTGCTGCCGCTGGTGTTTTTCCCCAGGTGATATCGCCACTCTCTCATTGCGAGGAGCGATGACGACGCAGCAATCCAGTTTCCGGAGCGCGACGTGCGTTGCGTAGCTTCGCCCGCAATGAGGAGGAAAGTCATTCCGGGGCGATGCAAAGCATCGAACCCGGAAATCTCAAGGTTCCGGGTTCACGCTTCGCGTGCCCCGGAACGACGAATCACACCACCGTCCTGTGCCGCTCGATGCAGGTTCGCAGCACCTCATCCATCGGCCTGGTCCACCAGTCGTTGGAGAAAATCTCGATCTCGGAATAGCCGGCAAACCCCTGCGCTTCCACTGCAGCGCGCAAGCGTTTGATGTCGATGACGCCGTCGCCCATCATGCCGCGGTCGTTCAGGATATCCCTGGTCGGCACCAGCCAGTCGCAGACGTGGAAGGCGAAAATGCGGTCCTTGCCGGCGCGGGCGATCTGGGCCATCAATTCGAAATCCCACCAGATGTGGTAGACGTCGAGCGCGACGCCGAGCATGCCGGAGCGCGCGGGGTCAATGGCGTCGCAGAGGTCGAGCGCCTGCCTCGTCGTGTTCACGCAGGCGCGGTCAGCGGCATAGGCCGGATGCAGGGGCTCGATGGCGAGCGGCATGTTGGCACTGCGCGCGTAGTCCAGCATTTCGGCGATGCCGTCATGCACCCGTCCCCATGCCTCGGCGATGTCCTTTGACGCGCTGCTCCCCGGCCGCGAATATTGCGGCAGGCCGCCGACGACCAGCACGATGCAAGGCGCGCCGAGCGCCTTGGCTTCGTCCACGGCACGGCGGTTGTCGTCGCGCGCGGCGGCGCGATGGGCTGCATCCGAGACGAACATGCCGCCGCGACAATAGCCGGAGAGATCGAGACCCGCCTCGCGCACCGCGCGCGCGGCACGATCGAGCCCGACGCTGGCAACCTGGTCCCGCCAGGGATCGATGGCGCGGATGTTTTGACGCGCACAGGCGTCGATGATCTGCAGCAAGTCGCCCTGCTTGCGGACCGTCGCCGTGTTCAACGACAGCCAGCGATGATCGGAAGAAAAATCGCGCATCAGGCCTCGACGCCGCGCGTGGCCAAAAATGCCCTCATACGCTGCGTCGCCATTTCGGGATTGGCAAGCAGCCCGGCCTTGTCGGCGAGGCGGAACAATTCGGCAAGATGCAGCGTGGATCGCGCGCTCTCCTGCCCGCCGACCATGGTGAAGTGATCCTGGTGGCCGTTGAGCCAGGCCATGAACACGACCCCGGTCTTGTAGAAGCGCGTGGGCGCGCGGAAGATGTGGCGCGACAGCGGCACGGTCGGGCCGAGCACGTCGTGGAAGCCGGCCGTATCGCCCGCCGAAAGGCGTGACAGCGCGTAGGACGCCGCCGGCGCAATGGCATCGAAAATACCGAGCAACGCGTGGGAAAAGCCTTTCTCGTCGCCGGCGATCAGCTCGGCATAATTGAAGTCGTCGCCGGTGTACATTTTGACGGACGGAGCGAGCCGGCGGCGCATGTCGATCTCGCGCTGCTTGTCGAGCAGCGAGACCTTCACGCCATCGACCTTCGCCGCGTTGGCATTGATGATGGCGACCGCCGTGCCCATCGCCTTGTCGAGATCGCCCGTGCCCCAATACCCTGCCAGCGCAGGATCGAACATGTCGCCGAGCCAATGGATGATAACGGGCTCGCGGACCTGGCCGAGCACGCGATCGTAAACTTTTGCGTAGTCATCGGCGCTTCGGCCGATCCTGGCCAGCGCGCGCGAGGCCATCAGGATGATGCGGCCGCCTACCTTCTCGACGGCTGCGATCTGCTCCTCATAGGCGCGGATCACGTCGTCGATGGTTTTGGCGTCCTCCACCGGGAGATGATCGGTGCCGGCGCCGGAGAACACGAGCGCACTGCGCGCCTTCGCCGCGCGCACCGAGCGCTGGATCAGCTCCAGCGAGGTGTTCCAGTCGAGGCCCATGCCGCGCTGCGCGGTGTCCATGGCCTCGGCGACGCCAAGGCCGAGATCCCAGACATGCTCGCGAAAGGCAATGGTGCGGTCCCAGTCGATCGCCGCGGTCAGCCAGGGATCGTTGTCGGCGAGCGGATCGGCAACAACATGCGCGGCGGAGAAGGCGACGCGGTTGAGCGTGCCCTCGAGCCTCGCCGGAAACGTGCGCGAAGCCGCGAGGCGGTAGCTCTCGATTCCGCGATCCGCCGTCGGCAGTTTCAACTGATACGAAGACATCGGCAGGACGGGCTTGTTCATGACAAAACCTCCTCATTGTTCGAGCATGAGCCGGTCGGAAAACCCGTGCCCACTTTGCGCCAACGCGGCCCTACGGGTGCGGATCATGCTCTAGATCTTGATGGGGGCCACGTCGATCCAGCGCCGCTCCTTCCAGCTCTGCAGCGCGCACTCGGCGAGCTGCACGCCCTTGGCGCCTTCGAGCAGCGTGTACTTGTAAGGCGCATCCTCGCAGACGTGGCGGATGAACATCTCCCACTGTTCCTTGAAGCCGTTGTCGTAGGCGGCGTTCTCGGGGAGCTTCTGCCAGTCGGCATAGAAATCGTGCAGGCGCTTCTCGTCGGGGTTCCACACCGGGCGCGGCGTGGCCTGGCGGGCCTGGATCATGCAGTCGGAAAGCCCGGCCACTGCCGAGCCGAGCGTGCCGTCGACCTGGAAGGTGACGAGGTCATCGCGATAGACGCGCGTCACCCAGCTCATGTTGATGTGCGCGATCACGCCGCCCTTGAGGCGGAAGGTGGCGTAAGCGGAATCGTCCGCGGTCGCCGTGTATTTCTTCGCCTTCTCGTCATAGCGCTCGGGGATGTCGGTCGTGCCGATGCACGAGACGCTCTCGACCTCGCCGAACAGATTGTCGAGCACGTAACGCCAGTGGCAGACCATGTCCAAGATGATGCCGCCGCCATCCTCGGCGCGGTAATTCCAGGACGGGCGCTGCGCTTCCTGCCAGCCGCCCTCGAACACCCAATAGCCGA
>JAEZEU010000560.1 GCA_023432885.1 Pseudomonadota bacterium
GGCGATGGTGGACATGTAGTCCTCGCAAGGGCGGATAGACCATAGATATTGTGTCGGCAGCGCGCCGAATCACTATGGTATATCAAAGACTTGCTAAAGTGTTCTTAATTCGTTCCAATGCCCGACATAGCGTCGCCCCGGCGACTTATCCAACCGTAGCAAAACGTGTGAGCCCCAACATCCCTAAAACATCCGGCCATGCTGCAGCGCAGGCTTCGAGCCGCTGGCTTTGAGATACTCAGGCGATGGCGGGACACACGGTATTAGACGAGACTCGTCGCAGATTGCGCAGCGCGAGCGACAGAAAATAGAACGCCACCGCATATCCGATCACGGCGAAAGCCGACGGCTGCGGCCTGGAAAACCCGTCTGGAGAGTTTCAGAAACGTCGTCACAGCGACTTCCGCGACTATGCGAGCGCCAGATAGAGGTCATGCGGCATGCACGATCCATGCAGATCCCTTGACTTCCACGCCCGACCGTAACACCAAGCCACCCGCGCGGGACCGCTGGATCGGCCCGTTCCTTGCATATTGTTCCCGATAGTTCCATCCGCCGCTACGGCCCGGTGGTTTTCGTTGCGATGCAGGGCGCGTATTCTTGGCCCGTGTATCTGTGTGACTCCAACGACGGGGAATGTAGCGGTTTGTCAGACCAACCCCTCCAGCATCATCCGGCCTCCGGCCAGCCAATCGACGAGCTGCAGCTTGCCGAGATCAAGGGCGCGATCCTCGCCAAGCTGAGGCTCGCCATCGGCAAAGACGCGGAAATGGCGACCAAGCACGACTGGTACATGGCGGCTGCGCTGGCGCTGCGCGACCGCATCGTGCACCGCTGGCTGACGGCGGAGAAGCAGAGCTACGACGCCGGCCGCAAGCGCGTCTACTATCTCAGCCTCGAATTCCTGATCGGCCGTCTCTTCACCGACGCACTCAACAATATGGGCCTCTTGCCGGTTTTCGAGACCGCGCTCGGCGATCTCGGCGTGGGCCTGCCGGAACTGCGCAAGCTCGAGCCGGACGCTGCGCTCGGCAATGGCGGCTTGGGGCGGCTTGCGGCCTGCTTCATGGAGAGCATGGCGACGCTCGCGATTCCCGCGGTCGGCTACGGCATCCGCTACGATTTCGGCCTGTTCCGCCAGATCATCTCGCATGGCTGGCAGCAGGAATATCCGGACGAGTGGCTGTCCTTCGGCAATCCCTGGGAATTCCAGCGGCCCGAGGTGGTCTATCACGTGCATTTCGGCGGTCACGTCGAGCATTTCGACGATCGAGGCCGCGACCGCGCGACCTGGCGCCCGGCGGAGACGGTGGAGGCGATGGCCTATGACACTCCGATCGTCGGCTGGCGCGGCCAGCACGTCAACGCCTTGCGCCTGTGGTCGGCGCGCGCGCCCGACCCGCTCAATCTCGATGTCTTCAACACCGGCGACTACATTTCCGCGAGCGCCGAGCAGTCGCGTGCGGAGGCGATCTGCAAGTTTCTCTACCCCAATGACGAGAGCGCGGCGGGCCGCGAGCTGCGGCTGCGCCAGGAATATTTCTTCGTCTCGGCAAGCCTGCAGGATCTTGTGAAGCGGCACATGGCCGCCGACGGGCAACTGCGCAGCCTCGCGCAGAAGGTCGCGGTGCAGCTCAACGACACCCATCCGAGCCTTGCCGTCACCGAGCTGATGCGCATCCTGGTCGACCTGCACAATTTCCGCTGGGAAGAAGCCTGGAAGATCACGGTCGCGACCTTCTCCTACACCAATCACACGCTGCTGCCGGAGGCACTGGAGACCTGGCCGGTGGAGCTGTTCGAACGGCTGCTGCCGCGGCATCTGGAGATCATCTATCGCATCAATGCGCATCACCTCGCCCAGGCGGAAGCCCGCTGCCCCGGCGATGTCGACTTCCGCGCCGCGGTGTCGCTGATCGACGAACGCGGCGGCCGCAAGGTGCGGATGGGACAGCTCGCCTTCGTCGGCTCGCACCGCATCAACGGCGTCTCGGCGATGCATTCCGACCTGATGAAGGAGACCGTGTTCCACGATCTCAACCATCTCTATCCCTCACGCATCACCAACAAGACCAACGGCATCACCTTCCGCCGCTGGCTTATGGTCGCCAATCCGAAGCTGACCTCGCTGCTGCGCGAGACTTGCGGCCAGGCCATTCTCGACGATTTCACGCTGTTGCAAAAACTCGAGGACCATGCCGGCGACAACGCCTTCCAGCAGCGCTTTCGCGACGTCAAGCATCACAACAAGCTGGCGCTGGCGCGGCTGATCGGCGAGAGGCTCGGCACCCAGGTCGATCCCTCGGCGCTGTTCGATGTGCAGATCAAGCGCATTCATGAGTACAAGCGGCAGTTGCTCAACATCGTGGAAGCCATCGCGCTGTACCAGGCGATGAAGGACGAGCCCGGCAGGAACTGGATGCCGCGGGTGAAGATCTTCGCCGGCAAGGCCGCGGCGAGCTATCACTACGCCAAGCTGATCATCAAGCTGATCAACGACGTTGCTGATACCGTCAACAACGACCCGGATCTGAAGGGCCGGCTGAAGATCGCGTTCCTGCCGGACTACAATGTAAGCCTGGCGGAAGTCATTATTCCCGCCGCCGATCTCTCCGAGCAGATTTCCACCGCCGGCATGGAAGCCTCCGGTACGGGCAACATGAAGCTCGCGCTGAACGGCGCGGTGACCATCGGCACTCTCGACGGCGCCAATATCGAAATCCGCGACCATGTCGGCGCCGAGAACATCGCGATCTTCGGCATGGAAGCCGCCGACGTCATGATCCGCCGCAAGCAGGGGCTCGATGCCACCGACGTGATCAAGCGCTCGCCGCGGCTGTCGCGCGCAATTGCCGCGATCGAGAACGGCGAGTTCTCGCCGGGAGAGCCCGATCGCTTTGCCCGCATCGCGGACGCGATCCGCTTCCATGACCCGTACATGGTCGCGGACGATTTCGATTCCTATTACGAGGCGCAGCGCGGCGTCGACGCGCGCTGGCAGGTGATGCCGGCCTGGACCCGCGCCAGCATCCTCAATGTGGCGCGCATGGCGTGGTTCTCATCCGACCGCACCATCCGGGAATATGCCGAGGATATCTGGCACGTGCCGGTGCGCCCCTCACCGCTGGCTACCGGGCGCCACGCCAAGCGCAGGACGGGCGGCTAGAAATTCCGGGACGCGAAATCGCCCGCCGGCTCGCCGGCGAAACACTTACCCGAGACGTCATTGTATTTGGCGGCGGCAATCTAGATATTGCATGACGCACGTCATGATAACGTTTGGAAATTTCATGCTCACCAAGACGCCGCATCTCTTCGACGAGGCGACAAAGGTCACCCCCGGCGACAGCCGCTGGCAGGGACATACCAGCGACGATTATTGGGCCTTTGTCGGCCCCTTCGGCGGCTGCACCGCCGCGACGATCCTGCGCGCGTTGATGGACCATCCGCAGCGCGCGGGCGATCCTACTGCAATCACAGTGAACTACTGCGCGCCTGTCGCACAGGGGCCGTTCGACCTCGACGTGCGCCTCGTGAAGGCCAACCGCTCCAGCCAGCACTGGTGCGTGGAGATGACGCAGGGCAACGACGAAGTGTCGACGCTGGCGACCGCCGTGTTCGCGGAGCGCCGGCCGTCCTGGTCGCATCAACAGGCGGAATATCCGGGCGCGAAGGCCTTCGAGGAAACGCTGCCTTTCCCGCAGGTCGCGGCGCCCTGGGTCAAGCAATACGACTTCCGCTTCGTCGAGGGCGAGCCGAAGCGCGGCGGCTCCTCGGCGGCGTCGGTCGAGACCTTCTCGAAGCTATGGATCAGCGACCGCGTCCCACGGAGGATCGATGCGCTCTCTCTGCTGTCGATGTCGGACGCTTTCTTTGCCCGCATCTTCCACGCCAAGCGGGAACTGGTTCCCTTCGGCACAGTGTCGCTGACGACCTATTTCCATGTCGGCGCCGCCGATCTGGAGGCGGAAGATACCACCCGCGTGCTCGGGGTAGCCGACGCGAAAATTTTCCACAGGAGCTATGGCGACCAGAACGGCGAATTGTGGTCGCCGGGCGGCCGCCTTCTGGCAACCACGACCCAGATCGCTTACTTCAAGGCGTAGACGTCACGGACAGATTCGTAGCGTGGGCAAAGCGACGGCGTGCCCACCTTCGAGTGCACGGACGGTAAAGGCGGGCACGGCGCGAGCGCGCCTTTGCCCACACAGACTTCGCTTCGAAGCAGATGGGAACGTCTTGCCATGTCCGATGCCACCGCCAACCAGCAACGGATAGCGCTGCTCGGCGTACCCATCGAGATCGGCGCCTCGCAAGCCGGCACGCTGATGGGGCCGGCGGCGCTGCGCACCGCGGGCATTGCCCGGCTGCTGGAGGAGCTCGAATTTTCCGTGGAGGACCACGGGGACCTGGCGCGGCCGAACGTCGTCTCCGACGGCCCGCCGCCGGCGAATGCGAAATACTACGACGAGGTGAAGAGCTGGATCCGCATGCTCAGCGAGCATGCCTTCACCATCGCGCGCACCGGCGCGATCCCGATCTTCATGGGCGGCGACCACTCGCTGTCGATGGGCTCGGTCAACGGCGTGGCGCGCTACTGGCAGGAGATGGGCCAGCCGCTGTTCGTGCTGTGGCTGGACGCGCATGCCGACTACAACACGCCGGCCACCACCATCACCGGCAACATGCACGGCATGTCGGCGGCATTTCTGTGTGGCGAGCCCGGCCTAGACCAGCTGCTCGGCAACCAGGTGCGCGCCTCGATCACGCCGGACCAGCTCGACCTGTTCGGCATCCGCTCGATCGACCCCCTGGAGAAGAAACTCGTTCACGAGCGGCGCATCGCGATTGCCGACATGCGCGCAATCGACGAGCACGGCGTCGCCGTGTTGATCCGCCGCGTCATCGACCGTGTAAAGGCGAAGAACGGCGTGCTGCATCTATCGTTCGACGTCGACTTCCTCGATCCGGGTGTGGCGCCCGGCGTCGGCACCACGGTGCCGGGCGGCGCCACCTATCGTGAAGCGCATCTGATCATGGAGCTGTTGCATGATTCCGGCATCGTGCGCTCGGTCGACATCGTCGAGCTGAATCCTTTCCTCGACGAGCGCGGCCGGACCGCGCGCACCGCCGTTGAGTTGCTGGGAAGCCTGTTCGGACTGCAGATCACCGATCGTCGCACGCCGACCAATGCGATGTTGCAGGGCCGTTAGCGCATGATCCCGAAAAAAGTTGGAACCGGCTTTCGGAAAACATCATGCTCAAACAGACGGAGAATTGACGGCCGGGCAATGGGCCGTCACTTCACGACCGCCTCCGCCGCCACCGACTTCGGGCGCACCGGCAGCAGCAGATAGTGCACGCCATTCTGCTGGGCCTTGGGAAAACGCCCGGCGCGGATATTCACCTGGATCGACGGCAGCAGCAGCGTGGGCGCCGAAAGCGTTGCATCGCGCGCGTTGCGCTTTGCAACAAATTCCGCCTCGGTGACGCCCCCCTTCAGGTGGACATTGCCATCACGTTGCTCCCGCACCGTGGTTTGCCAGGCGTAAGTGTCGCGGCCGGGCGCCTTGTAGTCGTGACACATGTATAGCTGCGTGTCCGGCGGCAACGACAACAGGCGCTGGATCGAACGATAGAGCTGCGCTGCATCGCCGCCCGGAAAATCGGCGCGCGCCGTGCCGTAGTCCGGCATGAACAAGGTATCGCCGACAAAGACGGCATTGCCGATCTTGTAGGAAATATCGGCCGGCGTGTGGCCGGGCGTATGGATCACTTCAGCGGTCAGCTCGCCGATGCGGAAAGTCTCGCCATCGGCGAACAGGCGATCGAAATCGCTGCCGTCGGTACGCAAATCCTCGGCGTTGAACACCGGACGGAAAATCCGCTGCACATCCTTGATGTGCTCGCCGATTCCGATCGCCGCCCCGGTCTTGGATTTGATGTAGGGAGCACCCGACAGATGGTCGGCATGCGCATGCGTCTCCAGCACCCATTCGATTTCCAGGCCCTGCTTTTGCGCAGCAGCGAGGATTGCTTCCACCGAGCGTACATCGACCGTGCCGTCGCGCGGGTCGAAGTCCAGCACGGGATCAATCACCGCGGCCCGGCGCGTCGCCGGGTCCGAGACAAGATAGCTGATCGTGTTGGTGGGCTCGTCGAAGAAGGCCTGGATGGCGGGCGAAGGCGTCTGGGTCATTGTTTACTCCGTAACAGCTCGTGGATTGTTGACATATATATTAGCAACACCTAAATTAGCAATGTCTGATTGACGAGGTTCCGATGCCAGTCTCGAAAGTGATGAACATTGATGACTTTGCGGCCAACGCGCTGGAGGTCGCAGAGGTTCTGCGTGCGCTCGGCAACGAGCGGCGGCTAATGATTCTCTGCAAATTGGTGGAGGCCGGCGAGATGACGGTCGGCTCGCTGGTCAAGGCCGTCGGCCTCAGCCAGTCGGCGCTGTCGCAGCATCTGGCGAAGATGCGCGACGAGAACATCGTGAGCTTCCGCCGCGACAGCCAGACCCTTTGGTACCGCATCGCCGACCCCCGCATCGAGCAACTGATGGCGGAACTGCACCGCCTCTATTGCCGCGCGCCTTCAGCCTGAAACGACAACAAACGACAACAGTGGAGTTCAACATGTCCCTTCCCCGCATTTCTCCAGAAAGAGCCAAGAAGCTGATCGACGCCGGCGCCGTCCTCGTCGACATCAGGGAGGCTGACGAGCACGCGCGCAGCAGGATTCCCGCGGCCCGTCATGCGCCGCTGTCGCGGCTGGATGCCCTCGAGATCGAACCCGGTGCAAATGGCGTGATCTTCCATTGCCGCAGCGGCAATCGGACCGCGAGCCATGCCGATCGCCTCACCCGATGCACGGATTGCGAGGCCTACATGCTCGATGGTGGGATCGACGCCTGGCGAAACGCTGGTCTGCCCGTAATCGACAACAAGGGCCAGCCGATCGAAATCATGCGGCAGGTTCAGATCACGGCCGGCTCGCTGGTGTTCACCGGTATCGCGCTCGGCCTGTTCCTGCATCCGGCCTTCTATGCGCTCTCGGCATTCGTCGGTGCCGGACTGGTGTTCTCCGGCATCAGTGGCTCCTGCACGATGGCCCGGCTCCTCACCTTCGCCCCATGGAACCGGCGCACCGGACAGCCTGCCGCCGCTTGAGGAAACCACCATGCTCTTCACGATCCCCGATCTGGCGACGATGGTGGCGGGCGGCGCCGTCGGATTCGTACTGGCGCTGATCGGCGGCGGAGGCTCGATCCTTGCGGTGCCGCTCCTCGTCTATGGCGTCGGAATCGCCTCGCCGCATGTGGCAATCGGCACCAGTGCGATTGCGGTGGCGATCAGCGCCTTCGCCAACATGATCGCGCACTGGAAGGCCGGCAATGTTCGCTGGCCCTGCGCCGTCGTGTTCGCGACGGCGGGGGTCGGCGGCGCATTCATCGGCTCTCACTTCGCCAAACAACTCGACGGCGGAAAACTGCTCTTCCTGTTCGGAATGCTGATGATCGCCATTGGCGCAATGATGCTGATGAAGCGCGCCGGCGGCGGCGATCCCACCGTCCGTCTGTCGCCGGCGACTGCGCCACGACTGCTGCCGATGCTGGCCGGCATCGGCTTCGCCGTCGGCTTGCTCGCCGGCTTCTTCGGCATCGGCGGCGGCTTTCTGATTGTCCCCGGCTTGATGCTGGCGACCGGCATGCCGCTGATCTACGCCATCGGAACATCTCTGGTGGCCGTCGTCGCCTTGGGGGCTTCGACCGCCGCGAGCTATGCCATGTCGGGCCTGGTTGATTGGCACCTGGCAGGCCTGTTCATCGCCGGCGGCCTGATCGGCGGCGTGGCGGGTATCGCAACGGGCAAGATGATCGGTCCGCGGAGCAAAGTGCTGCAGTCGGCCTTCGCCCTCGTCGTCATCTTTGCCGGCAGTTATGTCTGCGTCCGCGGCGCGCTCCCCTATCTGTAATTGACGCCGACAAGCAAAAGGGCGGCCCGAGGAGCCGCCCTTTTGTCATTCCCGACGGTCCGTCTTCGGACCGATCCCAATCCGGAGGTTGCCTAACTCATTTCGAGATTCCGGGTTCGCGCTTCGCATCCCGGAACGACGCCATGCCTACTCCGCCGCGAGCTTCGCTTCCGGCGCGGCGGCCCGTACGTCGGCATCGACCTGGGCTTCGAACTTGGCAAAGTTCTTCTGGAACATGCCGACCAGCGCACGCGCGGTCTTGTCGAACTCGGCCTTGTCCTTCCAGGTGTTGACGGGATCGAGGATTTCGCTCGGCACGCCCGGCAGCGCGGTCGGCACCGCGAAGCCGAAATACTGGTCGGTGCGGAATTCAACGTTGCGCAGGCTGCCGTCGAGCGCGGCCGTCAGCAGCGCTCGCGTCACCTTGATCGGCATGCGGGAGCCCACGCCATACTTGCCGCCCGTCCAGCCGGTATTGACCAGCCAGCAGTCGACATTGTGCCTGGCGATCAGCTCGCGCAACATGTTGCCATAGACGGAGGGGTCGAGCGGCAGGAACGGCGAGCCAAAGCAGGTGGAGAACTCCGGCTGCGGCTCGTTGCCGAGGCCGCGCTCGGTGCCGGCGACCTTGGCGGTGTAGCCGGACAGGAAGTGATACATCGCCTGCGCCGGCGAGAGCTTTGCGATCGGCGGCAGGACGCCAAACGCATCCGCTGCCAGCATCACCACGTTCTTCGGGTGGCCGGCGCGGCCGGTGCGCGAAGCGTTGGGGATGAAATCCAGCGGATAGGCCGAGCGGGTGTTTTCCGTCTTCGAGCCGTCATCGAAATCGACTACGCGGGTGTCTTCGTCGAGCACGCAATTCTCGAGCACGGCGCCAAAGCGGCTGGAGGCGGCGAAGATCTGGGGCTCGGCTTCTTTCGACAGCTTGATGCACTTGGCGTAGCAGCCGCCCTCGAAATTGAAGATGCCGTCATTGCCCCAGCCGTGCTCATCGTCGCCGATCAGCGTGCGGTTGGGGTCGGCCGACAGCGTGGTCTTGCCGGTGCCGGACAGACCGAAGAAGATCGCGGTGTCGCCCTTCGGTCCGACGTTGGCCGAGCAGTGCATCGGCATCACGCCCTTCTCGGGCAGGTAGTAGTTCAGCGTGGTGAAGACCGACTTCTTCATCTCGCCGGCATAATAAGACCCGCCGATCAGGACGATCTTGCGGGCGAAATCGATGGCGACGACGTTCTCCGAGCGCACGCCATGACGTTTCGGATCGGCGCGGAAGCTCGGCATGTCGATGATGGTGAGCTCCGGCACGAAGCTCGACAGCTCGATCGCCTCGGGGCGAATCAAGAGCGTGCGGATGAACAGCGAGTGCCAGGCGAGTTCGGTGAAAACGCGGGTCTTGATGCGGTAGTTCGGATCGGCGCCGCCGTAGAGATCCTGTGCGAACAGCATCTTGCCTTCGGCGTGCTTGAGGAAATCGGCATGGAGCGCGGCGAACTGCTCCGAGGTGATCGACTGGTTGCCGGCCCACCACATCTTCTTGTCCGTGGTGGCGTCACGCACCGTGAACTTGTCCTTCGGGCTGCGGCCGGTGAATTCACCGGTATCCGCGCAGAGCGCACCATCGGCCGACAGCACCGCCTCACCTGCGGACAGCGAGTACTGGTAGAGCTGGGGCGCACCCAGATTCCAATGCACCGCCTTGAGATTTTTTAAGCCGAATTTGTCGGCGCCAAAAGCACCGTTGCGCACGCCCGTCTCTCGCACGAAGGAATCCTCCTCGAAGTCCGCGTATCTCAGGCGCGCTTGCCGCCAAGGCGCCGCTCGCGGTGACCTCCAAAAATGTAGCCGTTCAGGCCCGGTCCGGCGACCTATTACTTGGCAACGCACGGCTTGCCAAGCCGATCCCGCCAGATTTGGTTTATTCGATCACCGGGCTGATGTGTCACACATCTTGGCCATCAAAACACGGCCGTTTTCGGTCCGCAAAACCACGCGGCGAAGCGCCGCGGCACATTGCTTTTTGCAGTGCAAAATAACGATCCGCAATAAATACCGATCGAACGGCGGGCGCGCGCCGATCAAGGCGAAGGGTCCCATCAAGGACGGAGTGGTGGGCCCGCATCGACTGGCAACATGCCTTGCCGCGGCCGATGTCGGGACCGGCCTCAAGGC
>JAEZEU010000576.1 GCA_023432885.1 Pseudomonadota bacterium
TCGAGATTACCGTGGCGATCCAGAGCAGCCTGAAAACTCTGTGACGAAACGGGCTTAGGGCTGCAGAAGCCGCGGCGCTCTGCTTGTGCCGGCTCGCTCCCATGGCCATCGCTGCGCTCCTGGAAATACGCGAGAACTACCGAATCATCCTTTTTGGCGGCCGTTTTGTTCCTCCTTCTTGCCGGTGGATCTTTCGGTCGACGTCAGGATGCAGACCAGCTGGGCTGGTTCGAGGGAAGAATTGGCCGCGCTGGATCAACCCGCAAGGACCTAAGTCTTGGCGCGCTTGTTCGGAGACATTTGATCTACGAATCCAAGCGTAGTCGCCAAATGCCAATTCCGTGTTGATATGCACCTTCGGAGACATATATGCGAAGTGATGTCTGATCAGATTCTCAATCTTCGTTTCTCTTGTTCGGAGCCCGGCGAAAACGGGTCGTGCCCCGGGCGTGCGGCCGCATCGGCAGGTCCACTCCCGGGCTCGCTTGGGCAACCTTGCACCTAGCGAGAGGGGATTGATTACCCTTTGTTTTCACGAGGAACCTGAGATGAACATCGTTGTTGCAACCGATTTCTCCACTCGTTCGAACCGCGCCCTACGGCAGGCTGGACTCCTGGCGCAAACGGCCGGCGCCCAGCTGCATCTCATCCATGTCGTGGACGAGGATCAGCCGGCAGATATGGTCCGCTCGGAGGAGCGCGAGGCAAAGCGGGTGCTGTCTGAGCAGATTGCCTCCATGCCCGAGTTGCAGGGCGTTCGTTGCAGTCCTTTGGTGACGACCGGATATGCCTTCGACGGCATCTTGCGAACGGCTCAATCGCTGGCGCCCGAGCTTATTGTGATGGGGCAGCATCGCAGACAGTTCTTGATCGATATGTTCGCCGGCACGACCATTGAACGTGTTGTTCGGCGAGGTCGATATCCGGTCTTGATGGTCAACAACGAGGCACAGCAGAACTACGAACGTGTTCTCGTGCCCGTCGATATGTCGAACGCGTCAGCCAACGCGGTCCGTGTCGCGATGGCTGCCGGACTGATGAGTGAGGAGGGGGCGGTTACGATCCTTCACGCTTTCTCACCGCTGGGGAAGTCGAGAATGATCGCGGCTGGCGCTCACCCGATCACAATCGACGAGTACGTCAGGAGCGAGAGCGAAAGGACGATGGATGAACTAACGGCGTTTCTCGTGTCGAGCGATCTTCAGAACAAGAACTGGTCTCTTCGGGTCGAAGAGGGAGCGCCTATGCAGGTGATCAATCGTGTTGTCTCGGGCACCCGTCCGGACTTGCTGGTGATGGGGACCCACAATCGCACTGGACTATCTCGAGCGTTGATCGGTAGCGTGACTGAAGAGGCCCTGCGCACACTCAAAGTGGATATTCTCGCCGTTCCTCCGGCTTCCTGAAATGCGCACGTGGCCCCCATCACTCCGGATGATCCCCGTGGTTAAGGACTTCTGCTCGCGAATTGTCTGTTTGGCTTATCGCAAGCCCGGCGCGCTTGCGCGTCGCTAGCGTCGTTTGAAGTGTTAGCGCCCGTTACTCCGCCTCTCGAATTCATCGTCGCGGAAACGTGCCGCCCGAACCAGGATTGTCAAAGTGATCGGCGTCGTCACCGTAACAAATATCAAGATCAGGATCTCGTGCAGTACCGGCCGCGTGCCGAGCGCCGAGAAATAGATCATGGACCCCAGCGCGACGCAGGTAACACCGAGGGTGGTGCCGAGCGTAGGGGCGTGGACCCGCTGGTAAAAGCTCCCAAGCCGCACCAGTCCCAGCGCGCCGATCAGAGTAATCGCCGCCCCGGCAACCAGGAGGGTTGCGGCGAGCACTACGACCAGATCGGGAATTTCCGCCGGTTGCATCATTCTATTACCTCTCCCCGAAGCAGGAATTTGGCCAATGCTAGCGTACTAGCGAATCCGAGCAGGGCAATGATCAGGGCGACTTCGAAATAGAGCGGGGTGCCGGATCTAATACCGAAGACAAGAAGAAGCAGCATCGCGTTTACATACAGGCTGTCGAACGCGAGCACCCTGTCCTGTGCACGAGGACCCCGAATAAGTCGGAAAGTCGCGCAAGCCATCGCGATCCCGAGCATTATCTGGGCTGCGTTGGTCGACCAGACGAGGAGCGTACTCATGCGAAGATCTCCAGCAGCGGCCGCTCGTATCGATCCTTGATGGTGCGGATCCATTCGGATCTATCGACCAAGTCGAGAACATGGATAGTCAAAATGCCGCTTGTGGCGTCAAAATCTACCCATAGGGTTCCCGGCGTAGACGTGATGATGCAGGCGAGCGCCCCAAGTCCATATGGGTCACGAAGCTCGAGCGGTATTTCGACGAACCCCGAACGCCACCTGCGTCGTTTCAGGCCGAGCACGAGACGCGCGACGGCGATGTTGGAGAGCGTGATGTCAATGATGACCAAAGCGAATAGCCGGAGGATAACTCCGGGGCGTCGCAGATGCGCTTTCGGCGGAGCCAGCCTCTCCAGCGACCATCCACCGAACAGGGCCACGACGGCGCCCAAGAGAATGTGTCCCAGCGAAATGGACTGATTCAATAACAGCCACAGCCCGAGCAGGGCAGCGCTCACAATCGGAAACGGCAGAATCGCCCTCATGCTCCACCTTCACGATGGTGCATCTGCGCCGTTGCAGGACGAAGCACTCCACGAATGTAGTCTTGCGGAGCATGTAACGACTGCGCAGTTGCGCGCATGTAGCGCATGATCGGTCCAGCCTGAACCGTCTGGATTGCGCAGAGAAACAGCAACGCGATCACAGGCGTCATCTCGACCACGCGCACGCGTGGCACGGTTCTTTCCGGCGCGGCCCAGAATGCCTGGATGCCGGCGCGGCTCATTGCGAGCAGGGCCGCCAAACCAGATAGGATCAGGACAGCCATGAAGATCCAGCCTGACGCGGACACTCCATCCGATCCCGAATCAATCGCGGCGCGGAGTAAGGCGAACTTGGCTATGAAGCCCGAGAGGGGCGGCAAGCCAGAGATTACGAGAGCGCAGCCGATGAAGGCCAAGCCGAGAATGCTCATCGTTGCCGGGGTGGCGATGCCGACCTCGGCTGAATCTTCCAATTCGTTCTCCTCTCCGTAGACCTCGCGGGTCACGGCTATCATGTCCGCGCCAGGCTCGCGCCCTCTCTCCACCAGTTCGAGCAGCAGGAAGAAGGCGCTCAGGCCGAGTGTCGAACTGATGATGTAGAAGAGCGCGGCTCCGGTCATGGCCGGCTGCCCCATGCCGATGGCCGCGAGGACCGTGCCCGACGAGACAAGAACTGAAAATGCCGCCAGGCGTGCCGTATCTTGAGAAGCAAGGCTGCCGATCGTACCGAACATGACGGTGGCTATCCCACCGAACAGCAACAGATCGCTCCCTAACTGTGCCGATGCGCCGGCTTCCGGTCCGAACAGCAGAAGTGAGAGCCGGAGCACGATGTAGGCCCCCACTTTCGTAAGGATTGCGAACATCGACGCGACCGGGGGCGGTGCGGCGGCATAAGTACCGGGCAGCCAGAAGCATAGCGGCCACATTCCGGCCTTGACCAGGAATGCGATACCCAGGATGCCGGCTCCAGCCTCGAAATATGCGCGATCCTCCGCTCGAATGGCCGGAATGCGCGCGGCGAGATCCGCCATGTTGAGGGTTCCTGAAACGCCGTAGATCAGGCCGACTCCAATCAGAAACAGCAGTGAAGCCGCAAGGTTGATGACGATGTAGTGCATCCCTGCCATCACCCGCGCGGCGCCGGAGCCGTACATCGCCAGCCCGTAGGAGGCTGCAAGCAGCACCTCAAAGAAGACGAAGAGGTTGAACAAGTCGCCCGTCAGAAACGCGCCGTTGATTCCCATCAGCAGAAATTGAAACAGGGGATGGAAGAGCACGCCCGCCCGGTACCAGCGGGCGAGCGAGAATACCGCCGCCGCGGTCGCGAGCAGACTAGTCAGGAGCACCATGAGAGCGGCAAGCCGGTCCACCACCAGTACAATGGCGAATGGTGCCGGCCAATTGCCCAGGCGGTACACGCCGGTCAGGCCCGTCGGGCTTGCGTCGGCTTTTCGGATCAGTACGACGGAAATGGCGATGAGTGCCAAGCAAGCCGCGATATTGAGGGCGGCATTCACGTTTCGTCGTCGTTCACCTCCAAGGACGAGCATTACCGCGCCCGCAAACAACGGAAGTATGATCGGCGCGACCATGAGATGGTCTTCGAAGGGACTCACGATTCCGGCTCCCTTCCATCGACGTGATCGGTGCCGGTGAGTCCGCGAGCGGCGATCAGAACGACCAACAACAACGCAGTAGTCGCAAAGCTTATGACAATCGCGGTTAGTACAAGTGCCTGCGGCAGCGGATCGGCATACTGAGATGGATCACCGGGCATTTTGTTGGTCAGGATCGGCAGGGCGTCGGTCTTGAGCCGCCCCATGGCAAGGATAAAGAGGTTCACGGCGTAGGACAGCAGCGAAAGGCCGATGATGACTTGAAAGGTGCGTGGCCGCAGGATCAACCAAACTCCTGAGCCGGCGAGTACTCCGATTCCGAGAGCAAGCAC
Source organism: Pseudomonadota bacterium (assembly GCA_023432885.1). GTDB lineage: Bacteria > Pseudomonadota > Alphaproteobacteria > Rhizobiales > Xanthobacteraceae > Bradyrhizobium. Next base: position 4,580 of record JAEZEU010000576.1, read on the forward strand.
GACTTCCATTTTACAGCACCTCGGTTTTCGGAGGTGCGGCAGGCACTGACAGCTCCCGGCTGCGGGGGGCTCGGTGGCTGCGTACGGATTGATGAGCGATGGCGATCAGCATCAACACGGTCGCCCCAAGTACCAGCGCAAATACACCGAGGTCGAACAACAAAGCGCTGGCTGCCGGGACCGCGCCGATCCATGGAATTTCGACATAAGAGAAGGTCGAGGTGAGGAAAGGGCGACCAAACAACCACGCGACTTCGCCTGTGCAGACTGCGAGAAGCAGTCCGACACCCATCCATCGGACCGGCAGGACTCGCAGTCGAGCTTCCACCCATGTCGTTCCCCGGGCCATGTACAGGAGGATGAAGCCTGCCGCCATGGTCACGCCGGCGACAAATCCCCCGCCCGGAAGGTCGTGTCCGCGCAGGAGCAGGAAAAAGGCCGTCGCGCCGATGATCGGAAAGAGCAGTACGATCATCAGGGAAGGGAAAGCCATCGCGCTCTTGCCTATGTCTTGCCGGTCCGGATTCGCATTGTCGTAGAGGCTTTGAGCGCGCTGCTGCTCGGGCACCGGGATGCTCTCGGGAGCAGGGCGGAACCGACGCAGCAGCGCATATACGGTAAGGGCTACGATGCCGAGGACCGTGATCTCGCCGAACGTGTCGAACGCCCTGAAGTCCACGAGGATGACGTTCACAATATTCGTGCCGCCGCCCTCGCTGTAGGCCTTCTCGACGAAGAAGTCCGCGATGCTTTGAGGTCGTGGTCGGATCATTACCGCGTAGGAGAGCCCGGCTAATCCCAGGCCGGCAGCAGCCGCAATGCAGAAATCGCGGACCCGATACCAACGAAGAATGCTGCTCGCAGGATCAGTCTTCAAGTTCTGGACCCGCTTTGGCAGCCAGCGCAGTCCAAGCAAGAGCAATACCGTCGTGACCGACTCGACCACCAGTTGAGTCAAGGCGAGATCAGGTGCGGAGAGCCAGACGAAGGTGATGCAGGTCACCAGACCAGCACCACCGAGTAGAATGAGCGCGGCGAACCGGTGAAACTTTGCTTCATAGGCTGCTGCCAGCGCGCAGGCGATGCCTACCGCCCAAACTATCCCGAATGCGAAATCCATCGACGTGCGCGGCAGTAATGCCGATCCAGTGCCACGAGCCCAGAGCGGCGCCAATCCGGTGAGGAGTGCCGCGCAGACAAGCAACTGCAGTTGCGGCTGCAGTCGCCGCGTCCCGAGAAGGCCTTCCAATAGGCGAGCAAATCGCCAAGAAACGGCAATAAGAGCCGCGTCGAAGATGCGCTGCCCCTTGACATGACGGAGCAGCGGAGGACCGTCGCAAACAAGCAGATATGGGCGAAGAACGAAATATAAGGCGACGCCGCCGCCGATCGCAAGCAGGCTCATCAGGAGTTCCGGCGTGAAGCCGTGCCAAAGCCGGAGGCTGTATTCCGGAATATCATGGCCGATAACGGGCCTCAGCGCCGTTTCGAGGATGGGGCCGATCGTGATCGCCGGGGCGATGCCGACCACGAGGCAAGCCAACACAAGAAGCTCGGCGGGAAAGCGCATGAGAAATGGGGGCTCATGCGGTGTGCGCGGCAGGCTTTCCGGGGATGGCCCGAAAAAGACATCGCGAATGAAGCGGAATGAATACGCCACCGTGAAGGTGCTCGCGATGGTCACAATGTACGGCAACCACCGGTCGACCAGTGAGTTATCGTGAACTTCGATCGTTTCGGCGAAAAACATCTCCTTCGAGATGAAGCCATTGAGCAGTGGCACGCCGGCCATTGCAGCCGCAGCGACCATTGCGAGCGTGCCTGTTATCGGCATGAATCTCCACAAGCCGCTCAGCCGACGGATGTCGCGGGTACCGGTTTCATGGTCGATGATTCCTGCGGCCATAAACAGCGAGGCCTTGAAGGTCGCGTGATTCATGATGTGGAAGATCGCTGCCACTTGCCCGAGAGGAGTGTCGAGCCCGATCAGCAGGGTGATCAATCCGATGTGGCTGATCGTCGAATAAGCAAGGAGCCCTTTCAGATCCTGCTGGAAGAGCGCGGTGAACGCGCCGAGGATGAAGGTGAGAAGGCCCGCGGACCCAACGAGCCAAAGCCATTCATTGGTTCCACCCAGCGCTGGCCAGAGTCGCACCAGCAGGAAAACACCTGCCTTCACCATGGTTGCCGAGTGAAGATAGGCTGAAACCGGGGTCGGCGCCGCCATCGCATGTGGCAACCAGAAATGAAAAGGAAACTGGGCACTCTTGGTCAGGGCGCCAATCGAAATGAGGACGAGCGCCGGGAGGTAGAGCGAATGTGCGCGAATTGCTGCGCCCGACGCGAGCAACCGGTCGAGGTCATAGCTCCCGACGATGTGCCCCAGTATCAGCACGCCAGCGAACAGGCAGAGGCCTCCCGCCGACGTAACGATCAGGGCCATTCGCGCACCTTCCCGCGCGTGCGGACTCTGGTTCCAATAGCCGATCAGCAGGAAGGAGAAGAGGCTGGTCAATTCCCAGAAGAAAACCA